>CANRQH010000044.1 GCA_947632745.1 uncultured Clostridia bacterium
GGTCAGGCTGGTCTAGTACTCTATTCTAGTCTGATTTTCTACAGCCTAACCATCAATAACATACTAAACATAATAGTTTTATTAATACTAGCAGGAGTATCAATTGCAATGCTAACAGGAGAAGGTGGAATATTACAAAATGCAAGAGAAGCAAGTGATAAAACAGGAAGAGCAAATGCAATAGAAATGGCACAGTTAGATGTGCTAGAGAAACAAAGCAGTAATGAAGGTAAAATATCAGACGGTCAATTTATAGAGATATTAAATAGATATTTTACAGATAGTGAAGGAAATGGAATAACCGAACTAAAAGAGGATTGGCCTAATTTATCATTAACGACAAAAGATGGAAAATATAGTGGAATATTAGCATCAGAAATATATAATGGAAAGTTTTCTGGAAGCACACAATCAGGTTCAAAAAAAGTAGATGATTTAAAAAACGCAAAACAATTGGTAGAAACAAACACTGAAGTTACATCAGATGACAATGTAAAAGTAACAGTTCCAGCAGGATTTACAATTCCAGAAGAATCACCAAATACAGCAATAGATGGGATAATAATAACAGATAGTATAGATGAAACAACAGGAGCAAGTACAGGAAATGAATTTGTATGGATACCAGTAAATGAGGATTTAACAGTAGTAGGAACAGATGACAAGTTTATGGCAAAAGTAACATTAGATCAAGATGACAACGGAAGAACAAATTATCAAGGAGTATTGTATGAAATTGATGCCGGTTCTTATACTCATGTTCCATCTGATTCAACACAATGGGGACAAGGAACAACAGCAGTAAGAGAGCCAGACACTGTAAGTAGTTACGACAATAATGATAATTATCTAAATATAATAAAAGGAATATTAACAGGAGATGAATACAACGGAAAATATGATAGTATGACTACATTTAAAGCTACAATGCAAGAAGATTATAACGAAATGATAGAAAGTGTAAAAACATATGGAGGATTTTATGTAGGAAGATACGAAATGGGATTAGAAGGAAGTGAAACCAAAAAAGCCATTTCTAAGAAAGGATCAGCAACAGATGCAACAGAAAGTAAAGCAAATACATGGTATGGATTATATGCATATGGAAAAACATATGAAAATACAAACAAAACAACAAAGTCATCAGTAAAATCAAGTATGATATGGGGAAGTCAATATGACGCAATGTTAAACTATGCATTGTTAGGAGATGATAAAGGTAAAGTAACAGCTACAGGAAATGGTTATACAGGAGATAGTGCAACCAACACAGGAGTAACAGAAAAAGATAAAATACTAAACATTTTTGACCTAGAAGGAAATCATTTTGAGTGGACATTAGAGGCCTACAGCACCAGCCTTCGAGATTACAGGGGAGGCAGTTGCTACGACAGCCTTTCACCTAGTAATCGCGACCTCAGCGATCCGAGCAACACCTATGCTGACAGTTCTAGTCGCCTCGCACTTTATGTAAAGTAGGTCTGGACTCTAATAGCGATAAATTATATAAGTAGAGAAGCTAAACGAAGCCGAGTAGTATAAACTACGAGTTCTTTAGCAAATAGAATACGCGCTAAAGTGGAATTTTTGTATCTATCTTGAAAAGGTAAGATACAAAAATTCCACTAGCGTGTTTTTTTCTGATTTGATTTAATATTAGAAAACGGAACAATTTTAAAAGTTTTTATAAATAATATTTGCAAAAAAAATTATCTTATAATAAAAAATAAAACAAAAAGGTATAAAATTACAAAATTTGCATATATTAATTATAAACATATTGTGTTAAAGGAGGATAACTATGAAAATAATAGATAAAATTGCATTAGTTTTAATAATAATTGGTGCAATTAACTGGGGACTAATTGGATTTTTTAAATTCGATTTAGTTGCTACAATTTTTGGAGAAATGAGTATAGTTTCAAGAATTGTTTACGCATTAGTTGGAATTTCTGGCTTATGGGGAATAAAATTATTATTTGATGATTAATTATCTTATAAAAAAATAAAACAAAAAAATAAAAGGTTATTTTTATATACAAAAATAACTTGACAAAATTCGAAATATCACCTATAATAAATATAGGTGATATTTATGTTAAAAAGAGAAAAATATTTAGAAAAAATAAGAGATTTTTACGACAGTGATTTAATTAAAATTTTAGTTGGAATTCGTAGATGTGGCAAATCTGTAATACTAGAACAAATTATTAAAGAATTAAAAGAAAGAAAAGTTGATGAAAATCACATTATATATGTAAATTTTGAGTTTATAGAATTTGAACAATTAACAGATTATAAAGAACTAAACAAATACATAAAGGAAAAAATTAAAGATGACAAATTATATTACTTATTTTTTGATGAAATACAAAATGTTGAGCAATTTGAAAAGGTAATAAATTCATTAAGAGCATCAAAAAAAGTTAGTATATTTATAACTGGTTCAAACAGCCGATTATTATCAGAAGAACTATCTACTGTACTTTCTGGAAGATATGTAAGCTTTAGAATAAATCCATTGTCATACAAAGAGGTATTAGAATTAATAGGAGCAAAAAAATCTACTGATGAAATATTTGAAAACTATATGAAATGGGGAAGTCTTCCAAATAGGTTTGAATTTAAAAAAGAAGAAGCAATAAAAAACTATTTATATGGAGTATTTGATTCTATTATTTTAAGAGATGTTGTAGAAAGATTAAAAATTAGAGATACAGCCTTATTTAATTTAATTTTACAATATATTATAGATACAATTGGAAGAGAGTTTTCAGCGGAAAATATTATGAATTTCTTGAAAAATGAGGGAAGAGAAGTTTCTACATTAACAATATATTCATATTTAGATGCACTTTGTAAAGCATTATTAATCAGAAAAGTGTATAGATATGATATACATGGAAAAGCTGTTTTAAAAACACTAAATAAATACTATGTAACAGATCTAGGAATAGCACAAATTAAAAATAATAAAACAGAAATGGATAAATCTTATGCACTTGAAAACATTGTATATAATGAACTACTAATAAAAGGATATGATGTATATACAGGGAAAACAAAAAAAGGAGAAATTGACTTTGTTGCTACAAAACCAGATAAAAAAATATATATACAAGTAGCATTTAGTATACCAAATGAAGAAACTAAAAAGAGAGAATTTGGAGCTTATAATGCAATAAATGATAATTACCCAAAATATGTTATTACATTGGATAAAATGACATATGAATATAATGGAATAAAACATATAAATTTAATAGATTTTCTTTTAGATGATAATTTTTAAAATTGCACAATTTATTTTATTATGCAAAATTGAATATGAAAATTCTTCCAACCTATTGTTTTAAATGGAAAAATGTAGTATAATAATGCTGTTTATTAAGAAAGGAAGATTTTTATGTTTGAAAAATTAGAGTTAGTAGAAAAAAGGTATGACGAACTTACAACTCAAATTAGTGACCCAGAAATAATAAGTAACACAAATGAATGGCGTAAATTAGTAAAAGAACATAGCTCTATGGAAGATGTAGTATTAAAATATAGAGAATATAAACAAGTGCTAAACAACATGAACGAAGCAAAAGAAATGATGGAAGACCCAGAAATGAAAGAGCTAGCAGAAGAAGAATATTATTCTTCTAAAGACAAAATAGCACAAATAGAAGAAGAACTTAAAATATTATTAATTCCAAAAGACCCAAATGATGATAAAAGCGTAATATGTGAAATAAGAGGAGGAGCAGGAGGAGAAGAGGCAGCATTATTTGCAGGAACACTATTTAGAATGTATGGAATGTATGCAGAAAGAAAGCATTGGCAAATAGAAGTATTAAATGAAAACACTACGGAATTAGGTGGTTACAAAGAAATTTCTTTTATGGTAACAGGAAAAGGAGCATATAGTAGACTAAAATTTGAAAGTGGAGTTCATAGAGTTCAACGTGTGCCAGACACAGAAAGTAGTGGAAGAATACATACTTCAACAGCAACTGTTGCTGTACTTCCAGTTGTAGAAGATGTAGAAATAGAAATAAACCCAGCAGATATAAAAATGGAAGTATATAGAGCATCTGGTGCAGGTGGACAACACATAAACAAAACATCATCAGGTAAGACTTATTCATATTCCAACAGGAATTGTTGCAGAGTGTCAAACACAAAGGTCACAATTACAAAATAGGGAATATGCAATGAACCTATTAAAATCAAGACTATATGACATAGAAAAACAAAAACAAGATAGTGAAATAGCAAATGCAAGAAAAACACAAGTTGGTTCAGGAGATAGAAGTGAAAAAATCCGTACTTACAACTATCCACAAGGTAGAATAACAGATCATAGAATAGGATTTAGTATTTATCAAATGGAAAACTTTTTAAATGGTGACTTAGATGAAATGATAGACAATTTAATTGCTGCAGACAGAGCAGAAAGATTAAAGGGAGAAGATGAATAAAGTACAAAATTATTTAAATAATGTATTAAAAGTTAATAATAAGATAATATTTAAAAAAAGAAATTGTAATTTTTACGAAAAAATATTTACTATATTTTTCTGCTTTTTTATTTCATTTATTGTATTAAGTTTTACGAGTAATAATTCATTTTTATATTGTGCTAATGAATGGGTAGATGTTAATGCATTTTTTACTGTAGGCAAAAGTATGATGAATGGAATTATTCCTTATAAAGATATATTTGAACAAAAAGGACCACTAGTATATTTTATTTATGGAATAGCATATTTAATAAATAACACGAGTTATATAGGGGTTTTTATAATAGAAATAATTACTATGACAATAACACTTATTTTTGCAAATAAATGTATAAAATTATTTTTAGATAAAAAATGGGGATTTATAATTCTTCCTATATTTACAATGCTTATTTGCACTAGTGGTTCTTTTGAATATCGGTGGTGGAGTAGAAGAACTATGTCTGCCACTATTTATGATTACATTATATTTCTTTTTAGACTTTTTTGTGAATAATAAAATAACGTACAAGAGATTATTTGTTGCAGGTTTATGTGCAGGGTGTGTTTTAATAAGTAAATACACTCTTCTTGGATTTTGGTTTGGTTTTATGGCTTGCATATTCTTTAATTTAATTTTAAATAAACAATATAAAAAATCAATAATGTCTTGCTTAATTTTCTTATTAGGTATGTCAATTCCTTTTATTATATCTTTAATATACATGGGAATTAATGGGGGAATAAAAGAATACTTTAATGTCTATTTTTATATTAATATGACAGCATATGGTAATTTAAAAACAGGACTAATTATGAGAATGCTAAAAATAGCATCAGGATTTTTAAAAGGCTTATGTAAAAATGGTATTATACAAATAATATTACTTGTATTAATGCCAATATGTTTAATAAAGATGAATATTAGCAAAAGTGCCAAAATATCTATATTTATAACTTTTGTGTTTACTGTAGTAGGTATTTATTGGGGGCTTGTATATTATATATATTATTTTATGCCAATTCAAATTTTTATGTTAATAAGCCTTATAGGTGTAGCAACACTTATTAATAAATATATAAAATTTAATAAATGGAGTATTATATTTTTAATAAGCATAAGTATTATTACAACTGTTTCATTATCTTATTTTAAAACTAATTACAAAATTTGTAGATTTATGAAAAAAGAAGAAATGCCTCAATATAAATTAGCACAAATTATAAATGAGGAAGAAAATCCTACTTTAATTAATGAAGGCGAGCTAGATTGCGGAATTTATACTATGTCAAATATTATTCCATCAACATATTTTTTTATGAGAAATAATATTTCATATGATAAATATCCGAGAATGGAAGATAGTCTTAAGGAATACATAAAAGAAAAATCAACAAAATTTATTGTTTATTATACAACGATGAATTTAGGCGGATTAGAAGAAAAAGAGCCTGAATTATTTAATAATTATGATTTAATTACATATCAAGAGCAAACAACTAGGCCAGGTAATTTTACATTGTATTTGTTTAAAATGAAAAATTTATAGCTTAAAATTTTAGAAAAAGCACAGGAGCGCTTTAGAGCTAGAAATTCTACAAAAAAGATTGACAAGATGTAAAAAATGTATTATTATATTAACATAAGATAAAAAATAATAAGAGACGAGTAAAATAGAAAATATCTTTAAAAGAGAAAGTTGGCCATAGGCTGAAAGCCGACTAAAGTAAAACTATTTGAAAACTACCTCTTTATATTTCTAGTGAATAAGCTAGACGTGTAGGATACGTTACAATTTATTAATTAAGTAAAAAACGGGATGGAACCGCGTAAATATACGCTCCTGTAGATAAATAAGTATCTACAGGAGTTTTTGTATGGAAAAAATTATATAAAAAATGATGCTTTTTTTTTCCGTCCCCAAAAGCATCAAGAAAGGAAGGATTTGTATGATTAAAGTAACATTAAAAGATGGAAGTGTAAAACAGGTAGAGAGTGGAAAAACAGTTTTTGAGGTTGCAAAAGAAATAAGTGAAGGACTAGCAAGAATGGCAACATGTGCTAGCGTTGATGGAAAAACAGTTGATTTAAGATATGTTTTAGATAAAGACTGCAGCCTAGAAATACACACTTTTGAAAGCTCATTAGAAGGAAAGAAAGCTTATTGGCATACAACATCTCATATTATGGCACAAGCTATAAAAAGAATTAACCCAAAAGCAAAGCTTGCAATAGGACCAGCTATTGATGAAGGATTTTATTATGATTTTGATGTTGAGAAAAACTTCACAGATGAAGATAAAGAAAAAATAGAAGCAGAGATGAAAAAAATTATAAAAGAAGATTTGCCAATAGAAAAGTTTACCTTGCCAAGAGATGAAGCAATTAAATTTATGAAAGAAAAAGATGAACCATATAAAGTAGAATTAATAGAAGATTTACCAGAAGGAGAGGAAATATCTTTTTATAAACAAGGTGAATTTACAGATTTATGTGCAGGACCACATCTAATGAGTACGGGAAAAGTTAAAGCCGTAAAGATTTTGTCATCTTCAGGTGCTTACTGGAGAGGTGATGAAAAAAATAAAATGCTTCAAAGAATTTATGCAATTTCATTCCCTAAGGCTAGCCAAGTTGAAGAACATTTAGCAAAACTTGAAGAAGCAAGAGAAAGAGACCACAGAAAAATAGGAAAAGATTTAGAGTTATTTATGACTCATAAGTTAGTTGGTTCAGGACTTCCAATGTATTTGCCAAATGGTGCAACAGTAAGAAGATTACTTGAAAGATATATTCAAGATAAAGAAATAGAATTGGGGTATAGCCATGTTTATACACCATCACTTGCAAATTCGGAATTATACAAAGTATCACGGACATTGGGATCATTACAAAGAAGATATGTTCCCTGTAATGCAAATGGATAATGAATCAATGGTTTTAAGACCAATGAATTGCCCACATCATATGTTAATTTACAAAAATAAAATGCATTCTTATAGAGATTTGCCAATAAGAATAGGAGAACTAGCTCATGACTTTAGATATGAAGATAGTGGTAGCGTTTGTGGATTAGAGAGAGTTCGTGCAATGTGCCAAAATGATGCACACTTATTTGTAAGACCAGACCAAATAAAAGAAGAATTTAAAAATGTTGTAAACTTAATTTTATCAGTTTATGAAGATTTTGGATTTAAAGATTATGAATTTAGATTATCTTTAAGAGATAAAGATAATAAAGAAAAATATTTTGATGATGATGAAATGTGGGAAAAAGCTGAAAGTCAATTAAGAGAAATTTTAACAGAACTTGGTGTTAATTTCTATGAAGCAAAAGGAGAAGCGGCATTTTATGGACCAAAATTAGATGTTCAATTAAAATCTGCAGTAGGTCATGATGTAACTGTTTCAACTTGCCAATTAGACTTTTTATTACCAGAAAGATTTGAACTAGAATATATAGGAGAAGATGGAGAACCACATAGACCAGTTGTAATTCATAGAGCAATTTTAGGTACTTTTGATAGGTTTATGTGCTTCCTAATAGAGGAAACAAAAGGAGCTTTTCCACTATGGCTTGCTCCAATGCAGGTTGAAGTTATACCTATTACAGATGCACATGCAGAATATGCAAATAAAGTAGCAAGCGAACTTAAAAAGATGAAAATTAGATGTGAAGTAGATTCAAGAAGTGAAAAAGTAGGATATAAGATTCGTGAAGCTCAGCTTAAAAAAGTTCCATATATGCTAATAGTAGGGGAAAAGGAAATTGAAACAAATTCTGTTGGAGTTCGTTCAAGGTCAGAAGGAGACATTGGAGCAATGAAGCTAGATGAGTTTAAACAAAAAATTAAAAGTGAAATTGAAAACTTTTCAAGATAAAAAACGAGAGGTAGCAAATGTTTGCAACCTCTCATTATTTAAATAATTCAGAATGACTACCAGTATCTAATAATACTAATACAAGTAAATTTTTATCTTTTCTATAAGTTAATAACCAATCTGGCTTTATATGGCATTCCCATAAACCGTTTAGATTTTGGTTCTAATAAATGATTACGATATTTATCTGGTAATATTTCATCATTAGCTAATAATTCTATAACTGTATTTAAAGCATTTTCATCAAAATTTTTTTGTTTTCTCATTTTGTCTAAACTTTTTTTAAAATTATTAGTAAGTTTAATGTAGTATTTATGCATCCTCGTTTTCCAACTCCTCTATTACTTCATGAATATTATTATAACTTTTGTAATTATTTGGGTTTTTTAGTATTTCGTCAGATTCTTTTATCGCTTGTAGCATTTGCTCACTGTATTTTGGCTTTTTTATTATAAAAGGGATGCTATCAGTCAAAACGACTTGTTTTAGAAATATTGTTACTGCTTCTGCTATATTCATACCTAAATCATTTAAAGTATTTTCAACTTCTTTTTTTAAATTAGGTTCTATTCGTATATTTAGTGTATCTGTTTTAGCCATTATTATCACCTCCAGTTATATCCTATATACATTGTAACACTTTGCATATACAAAGTCAATACTATTATATTCTATTTTTTATAAAAGTGACATTATTTTATCTCATAAACTTTCAAATTTTTAAACGCAGGGTCATAAATATTATGACCTTTAAAATTATATCTTGAGCCATGGCAAGGACAATCCCAAGTTTTATCTAAATTATTCCAAGTAAGCAAGCACCCTAAATGAGTACAAGTTGGGTTAACTGCATAAATTTTGCCATCTGCATCTTTATAAATACCAACAGATTTATTTTGTATTTTTAAAATTGCACCATTATCATTTTTAATTTTAGAAATTTCTTCATCAGGAATCTGTATTCTATTAGAAACAAAAGATTTAAACACTTGTGAACCCATATTTTTTAGTTCAACTCTATTTTTAACAGGTTTTAGTCTTAAAGAATCGAAAACAAAACTGTATTTATTTTCTTTTCCTAAAATTTTATCTTTTATAATATTTGCTGCAACATTTGAAGAAGTTATTCCCCATTTATTAAAACCTGTTGCAACATATTTGGATTTTATTTTATAATCATTTACTGTTGTAATATATTCTTCTTTATCTTTATCAAAATTATAAGCGGTTGAATTACAAAAAATCAATGAATTATTATTTGTAATGCAGTCAGCTAGACCTTGCATATATTTTACCGGTTGAAATTGAGCTTGATTTTCATTTTTAAGTGCTCCTGCAATTTTAAAAGGTAAAGGAGTATCTGTTACAAACTCAGCTTCTTCATCTAATTCATGTAAAGCTTGAATTTCTGCATGAATTTTAGTTAATTCTTCTTGCTTTGTTGTATAGACATAATTAGGTTGATACTCAAAATCACACTCTATATTTTCTGTGTCAATAATATTTTTTATATTTGTTATAGCTTTTTTATTTGCTCCCAAATATGCTTTAGCGTGGTTATGCCCGTAAGATTTAAGTAAATAATCATATATTAAATTATGCTGATAAGTAATTTTGGCTGTACTGTTTCCACTTACCTTTTGCCCGATATAGTCTTTTTCAACAATAATTACTTTTAAACCATCTTTGGATAAATAATACCCACAACTTAAACCTGTAATTCCACCACCAATTATGCATACATCACACTCATAATTATCATCAATTTTGTTATATTTTTTATAATTTTCTATGGAATCTATCCAATAAGAACTCAAAAAAATCACCTTCTTTATTTACATTATGCCAAAAATTATGAAAATTATTATGAATATGAAGAGAAAAAATCACTTTTTATGTCAAAAAAGCACGTCCCCATTGACACGAATTTTAATTTGAAAAGAATATTTTAAAAAAATATGGAAAAATATATTAAGAAGTGATATAATCAGAAAAAAATTAAAGGAGGAAAAAAATTTGGATGAGAATTTAAAAAAAGAATTAGTTGATGAGAAAAAGTCTGGATGGTGTGGAACAACAGACGAAGAATTTAACAAAATCTTTGAATTTTGTAATGGTTATTTGGATTTTTTAAATCATTCAAAAACAGAGAGAGAATTTTGTTTTAATGCTAAAAGATTAGCAGAAGAAAATGGATTTAAAGATGTAAATAATGTAGAAAATTTAAAAGCAGGAGATAGAGTATATTTTGTAA
>CANRQH010000045.1 GCA_947632745.1 uncultured Clostridia bacterium
TTAAAGTAATTATATTATCTAATTCTTCTCCCTCAAAATTTTCTTCCATTTTTTTCTCCTTTCAATATTTTTATCTTTAATTTTAAAAACTTATATTATAAATTTTTTTGTCTTTCCAAGTATGTTTCTAATATATATACTGCAGATATAGTATCTACCATATTTTTCTTTTTATGCTTATTTACTCCTAAAAAATTCATTGTTTTATGAGCTTGTACAGTTGTAAGCCTTTCATCAATATAATCAATTTTTATTTTATTATATTTGCATTTTAATTTATGAATTAATTGCTCTGTAATCTTCATTCTTTCAGATACTGAACCATCCATATTATATGGCATTCCAACTATAATTTTTTCTATTGAATATTCTTGTAATAATTCATCTATTTTTTTTAAAATTATTTTATCATTACCATTGGAGTAAATAGTTTCTAATCCTTGTGCTGTTATGCCTAGTTCATCTGATATAGCAAATCCTGTTCTAGTATCTCCATAATCAATAGCTAGAATCCTCATTTTTCATCAATTCCTATATAATATTTTACTAATTTTTCAAGAAGCTCATCTCTTTCAATATATCTGATTTTTGTTCTTGCATCTTTATAATTCGTTATATAGGTTGGGTCACCAGATAAAATATAACCAACAATTTGATTTATCGGATTATATCCTTTTTCAACTAATGCTTCATACACTTCTTTTAATAGCTTTTTGCTATCAATATTTTGATTTTTTTCAACTTTGAAAAACATTGTTTTATCTAAATCCATTTTTTTCCCTCCTTATATACTATTTATTTTACTTTCATCTTTAGATGCATCATCTAAATATTTTTCCATCTTTTTTAATACCTCTTCAATTCCTGTACCTTTATAATATGTTGCAACAACAAAGTTTAAAGATGGGCTAACTTCAATTTCTTCGCGTTTTTTTCTTTTACGTTTTCTTTTTTTATTGTCTGTATCTAAGTCTTGAGCTTGAAAATTATTATTTAAAGATATTTTTAAACCTTCAGTAGATTCTTTAATTTGATTAACAAAATCAGATACATTATCTGCTTCCACTCCAGAAAATACAATTACAAATTTTGGTCCCATATATCTTACAAATATATATGATTCTGAAATATTTGATTGTACATTTTTACTTACTTCAGTTATAACTTTATTTCCTAATTCCCTTGCTATTTTATTAATATCTTCAATATTTGAAATTGTAAACATACAAATAGCTGAAGTAGCATATTGATCAATTATTTTCTTTCCTTCACCATATAGATATTCTGCTGAATTTAGTCCTGAAAATAAGTCTTTTCTAACAATATTTTCTATTATTTTTTGATAGTCTAATGATCTTAAAATTGATATTATATTCTCTTTTACAGTTTCAAAAATCGCTGTATCTATGTTATCAAATTCGTGTGGAATTCCACTTTCTATTATCCAATAACCTATATATACATTATCTATATATAATGGGAAGAATATTGCTGATTTTGCTCTATCAAATTCTTTTTCCTGATATGGTAATTTTTCTCTATCATTGTTGACTGTTAAGTATTTTGGGCTAGATGTTGATATACTATCTTTAAAAATATCTAATTCATGAAGCTGACTTAATCTTTCCCAATGAGTAGAATTTACATTTGATGCTTTAATTACATAATTTGTACCATCAAACACTACTATTGTAGAATATTTTATTTGATATTTTTCTATTATTGTATCATTTATTGATTTAATCTTTTGTTCCACACTCAAATCGCTTCCAGCAATAGTCATGAAATCTTGTAAAATATTTAAACTTGAAAATCTTTTGCTTTGAGTTTGAAACATTTGTATTCGTTTATATAAAGAAAAATTATAAAATCCAAGTGCAAGTACTGTAAAAACTAATACTAATAATACTATTACTACTAATAACAAAATATTTTACCTCCATTCTCAATTACCATTAATATCTTTTCCTCATATTATCCAAAGTATTATTCATACCTGATGAGAATGAATTTGAATATTGATTATATACTGCTTTAGGCTCTTTTTTCTTTTTTCCATTTGTATTTGGTAATAATGGATAGACTACTTGAGCTAAATTATTTAATATATTCTTAAATTCTTTTGGATATCCATTTATTTTTATTTCACACTCTATTATGCTTTCCAAATATTTGGCATATACATCTTCATCAAAAGGTATTTGAGCTGCCGTTTTTACCGTATTTTGATTAAATAATTCATTCATAAATGACATTTCTGGGTCATTGTATTTTGACATTCCACCAATGATGTTTTTTCCACTTACACCTCTAATTCTTAAAAGTTTATTTAAAACAATTCTTATTTTGGCTTCATTTAATATTTTCTTTGCTTTTAATTCATTTAAAAATGCAGTTAAAGGCTGTATTGTAAGAACATCCATTGATTGTATTAAATATAATTCCTGTGCTTTATCAAAATATTCTGTGGCAGTATTAAAATCACAATCTATTAATACAATTGAATGATTTTTAACTAGTGTTTCTAATATTGGATATGCATTTTTAATTTGATCTTTACGGTCTGGAATAGTTGTGTATACAGTTAAATTATTATTTACCTTTATTCCTTGAGCATTTCCATTTATTAAATTATCTATAGAGTTTACAGCTATATTTCTTAGTTCTTCTTCATTTTTAGTATAAATATAATAAGCATTTTGATTTTGTGTAGCATCTAAAATTGCTGTATTAATTCCCATATTTGATAGTACTTGAGCAATATTATTTACTACAAATGATGTTCCATTTTTACTTGTTCCAACAAATGCAGTTATTTTTTTATCAGCAACTAATAAAGCATCTAATTCACTATCATCATAGTTGTCATTATATCTTTCTATACCATTATTTACATTTCCGTAATTATTTGTTATATTTTGTCCATTGTTATATTGATTAGTCTGATTATATAAATTATCATCTTCATAGTCATTATCTACTTCATCAGTAAACCCTGAAAATCTTTGATTGTAATTAGGTTCTTGACTTTCTTGAGAAAATTCATCATCATCAATTTCTGGCATTGTTGTATTATAACTTGATTCCTCTTCTGTTGTTTCTGAAAAATCATCATCGTCAAATCCAGGCAATGTTGGACTATAATTTTGTTTTTGCTCTGCATTTGTTGAATAAACTTCATCTTCAAATCCTGGTAAAGTATTTATTTCATCTAAATCAGAATCTTCTTGTATTATATTTTCTTCAACAACTGGATTCTTTTTTGGTGGTCTTCCTCTTCCCCTTTTTGGTTTTACTTCTAAATCTGTTTCTTGTGGTATAGGATTTTTTCTTGGTCTTCCTCTTCCTCTTTTTGGTTTAGTTTCTATTTCTTGTAATTCAACATCATTTATTTCTTCTATGTCATCATCATCTAATTCATTCATGTCGATTTCAATATTCTTTTTAGGCTCAACTTGTGTATACATATGTTGTTCCATTGTAGTTGGAACAACGACAGGATTAGACATTATTACATTAGAATTTCCTTTTAATAATTTTTCACTTGTTCCTTTTATAATTGTTTTTGGTTTTTTAATAGAAATTTCTTTATTTTGAGGTTCAGTATTATTCGTTTGTTCTTTTGGTCTAGATGGAAACATTATTTTTTGATATTCCGGTGAACTATTTTGTAATACTTCTTTTACATAATTAGGTAATACTGATATAATAACTTTTAACTGAGCTTCATTATATTGTGAAGCTACATTATTAAAACTTTCTATATATTTTGCTTCATCTTTTCCAAGTCTTTTAAAGTGTCTTAAAATATTTTGCATTTCTACTTCGTTTACAGCACTTTCGTTCTCTTTTTCATAATTTACATTTTCAGAATCAATTTTGTAGTATAATTTTGCCTCCTTTTTAGAACGAGGTTTGTTTATTAATCTGCAAACTTCATCTGGAACTCTATCGTCCCCAATTATAGCATTATAAATGCCTAACCCAAATAATTTAACTAAAATATCCTCTCTTTTTGTTCTTTTTTCTGAACATATTAAAATTATAGGAATATCATTTCCATCGATACTTACTGCTTCATCACTAATATTATCTAATCTATCAAAAATAAATTTGTCTTTTTGTTCTATACTAGAGCTTGTAAATTCTTCCAAATCTTCGCTTATTACAACTCTATCATAACTTTTATTCCTTTGTAGTTCTTTCAATATTGCATTAAAATAATAAACATTTTTATAAGAAATTATTTCCTTATATTGTTTTTGATATTTCTTAACAATAGATGTTGAAATATTCTCATCATTTACTGCAAATAATACTTTCATTTGATTTTACTCCCTTCCAAATTTTACAACTATTGTAAATACAAGAGGCAAGACTTGACATATAATTGCTATTGTGACAAATGATATCATTAAAGCAAGTCCCTTTTCCTTAGTTTCTATATGTCTAACTCCAAGTACATATTGATATACAGCACCTAATATTATTCCTATAAAACAAAATGGTATGCTATATACTTGTACCTTATGCAAAGCATATGCTGTTACACCATATGATTTTGAACCATAAGCTTCTTCATAATCTTCTAATTGTTTAAGTTCTTTTTCTTTTAACTCTACAAGTGTGCTTTCTGTTTGATTATTAATAACATCGCTTTTTGTAGTGTCTGCATATACTTTATTAATAGCAAATAAACTTGATAAAATAATTACCAAACTTATTGTAATTATTGCAACTTTTTTCTTCATTTAGTTTCCCCCTCTAAACTATTAATTATTACTATTTTAAATACTATTATATCATACAATACTATTAAAAAAATAGCAAGAAATTTTACAAAAAAATTTAAAATATTTATGTTTTTATTTTTTCATATAAATAATTCATATATTTATATACAGCATTTGCCCAATTAGGATCTGTTGCATATTTTTTATTTACTGCGGATACTGTATTTCCACTATAATACTTTCCAGAGGCAGCTTGTCCATCATAAATTTTTGTTCCAGGTGGATTAATATAATATTTAACTAATACTCTTGCAATTAAATCTATTGACTCAGAATAACTTTCAAATGAATATGCTCCATTATATGGATTTGAATCATATGCCCCATATCCAAATAGATTATATTTTGTTCTAGCAATCTTAGAAGTTCCCCATCCGCTTTCATGTATTCCTATTGCAGCTACAAATATTCCATTTATCGAATATTCTTCTTCTATGTAATAAAAATATTCTGCATTATTTTCAAAAACTTTATTTTTATCTTTGCTATCTGTAAGTGCTTTTTTAAATTGTTCTAATGAAAAACCAGAAGGCTTATTTAAACTTATATCTTGAGATAAATTTTCTGGACTACCGTTAGAACTTGATACTTTAGGCTCAACATATATTTTTGTACCTATATCAATAATCTTATTAATTGACGATTTAGTAACTACACATGATACTTGTTCTTCATTTACTAAATTTCCTTCATTATCATATGTTCTTTTCATTGTTATAGTTTGAATACCATTTCTTCCTTCTTGTGAAACTTTAGTTGTTCCTACATATAGTTCATTATTGTTTCTATATTTTGTTATATATTCTAATTCTTCTTGTTTTTCATATATTTCTTCTTTAGTATTTGCTTTATTAGAATTGTTTCTAATTATTTCATCTAAATTAACAGGCTCAGCATTACTTACTTCTATGTTTTCTGTTTGAACAACTTTCTCGTTTGTCGCATATGTCTCTTTTCCAGAAATATATTTTACATATATTAATATTGAAAATAACAAAATACTAGCAATTACAAATACAATTTTGCTTAATTTACGTTTTTCTTTTGCACTCATAATAATCACCTAGATACATTTTAAACTTTTGTCAATTTTTTGTCAATACCAAAAAAATACAAATTATATGGTAAATTATTTCCTACTTAAAAAATGGCCCGAAAACCTGTATTTCGGACCTATTATTTATTGAATTATATTATTCTCCTGGATATTGTAATCCATACATACCATATAACCATTTCATGTAATTAAAAGGTTCTACAGTTTCTGGCATTCCATAATCTACCTCAAAGGTATCTACTGACATAGAAGATATTACTACATTTTCAACTGGTGATGAAATTTCTTTGTTTGCATCATCTTCTGATGAAGTTTCTTCTTCTTCACTACTTTCTTCGTTACTTCCTGCTGCTTGGCACTCAACATTTTCTATTTTATGAACAACATCCATACCTTCAATTACTTTACCAAATCCAGCATATAGTCCATTTAAGTCTGTGTGATCATTGTTTGTCATTATGAAAAATTGAGATCCTGCTGAATTATAACTTTCTTCTACTAATGTAGAAGAATATTGTGTATAATCACTTCTTGCCATTGCTATTGTGCCTTCAGTAAGACTAAGAGTGTTATTTTTATAGCCATTCAATATGCATTCCCCTTTTATGTTATAATCATCTGTAGCTTTTGCTTCCTTGCCATTTGAATAATTATATGTTGCATTTTCATCATCATTATTATATAAATCTTTAAATGTAGGTGAACCAGTTCCATCTCCTTTAGAATCTCCACCTTGTATCATAAAGTCTTTTACAACTCTATGAAAAGTTAATCCATTATAAAATCCATTATTTATAAGAGTAACAAAATTTTTTACTGTATCAGGAGCAATATCTGGATATAGTTCAATTTTTATAGTTCCAAAATTTTCTACTTCCATTGTGACTATTGGGTTAGATACCTTTAATGTTTGCTTTTTGTAATATCCAAAAACTAATACTCCTAAAATTACTACTAATAAAATTATTGCTATTATATAGCATATTTTTGCGTTTCCTTTATTGTTCATTAATAAAACCTTCCTTTCATTTGACTTATAAGTGCATTTATATAAATGTTACTTTTGCCTTTAAATCATGTTTTTAATATATTTAAATTTTCTATATTAATTGCTACATTATTTTACAATTAATTTATGATATTGTCAAATACAAATTGTTCTTTCATTCTTCTAAGTGATGTTTTTATATTTCTTGCTCTTACTTCTCCAATTCCCTCTACATTATCTAAATCTTCTATACTTGCATCAATAATATGTTGAAAAGATTTAAATCCATTTACTAAGTTTTCTACAATAGTATTTGGCATCCTTGGAATTTTATTAAGTATCCTATAACCTCTAGTATAAACATAAGCTTCGTCAAAGTCAGATAAAATATCATATCCTAAAATTTTTGCAATATTTTGTATATCAAGTAATTCTTCATAAGATAGACTTGAAATTTCATCTATAAGCTCTTCAGCTGTTTTATCTTCTACTATTGAATAATCTTTTATTATAGATTCTTCTTCTTTTTCTATTCCACCAATTAATTGCTCAAGTTGCATATATACAAGTCTTCCGTCATTTCCCAGCTCTGCTATTTCTTTTTCTATTTCATTTACAATTTGCATAACCATCTCTGCTCTTTGTATTACGTTTAATACATTTTCTAATGTTACAATATCATTAAACTCATATTCATTTAAAATATTTAATTTACTATCATAAACTTTTTTGTATTTTTCTAAAGTTTGAATTGCTTGATTTGCTTTGTTTAAAACTGCATCTGTATCTTCTAAAATGTATCTTTCATTGTCAATAAATATTGTAATTATGTTTCTTCTTTGAGATATACTAATTACAAGTTCACCAGTCTGCTTTGCTGTTCTTTCAGCAGTTCTGTGTCTGGTTCCAGTTTCAACAGTTGGAATGTTTGAAGATGGAATTAACTCTGCATTTGCAAAAAGTATTTTTTTCATATCTCCACTTAAAACAATTGCCCCATCCATTTTAGCAAGTTCATATAATTTTGATGATGTATAATCTTCGTTTATACAAAAACCTCCATCAACTATTTTGTTTATTATTTCTTCATTATCTGTAAATAATAACAATGCTCCAGTTCTTGCCTTTAATATATTTTCTAATCCATCTCTTATTGGAGTTCCTGGAGCTATTTTTCTTAAAATTCCGAGTTATTTTATCATCAATTTTTTGTCTCACCTTTAAATTGCTCCTTTCTGCTTTAACTATTAATTTTTTATCTAAAGTTCTTAACTAAGTACAATAAGCGCATGTAAAACTTCTTCATTTTCGCTTTTTATAGAAATTATATGCTTTTCCTCTTCTTTAGAATAAAAACATTTTACTTTATCCCCTAATAATATTTGATGTTTATACATAACTCGGACATTATTTAATTCAATATTTTCATAAATTTCGTCTGGCAATGCTTCATAAGCTAAACTTATATAATTTAGATTATGCATATGTTTATTAACATCTATATCTTTTCTTTTTACTTCATAAAGTAATTTAAGCTCTTTATTTTCTGGTTCTTTAACTTTTGAAATTTCTTTTTCTTCAAAAACTTTTTGTTCTTCTGGTTTATATAAATCTAATATTTCAGGTGTTATTTTTGTAATTTTATTTGTATTTAAATCAAATAAAACCCATCTAGATGTTGCAATTGCAACTAATTTTCCGTTAAGAAAAACTTCAAAATCACGGTATGTATAAAATATATGCTTTTCAATTGGTCTTCCCCAAGTTTTTAGAAGTAATTTATCTCCATATTTTGGTCTTTCAAAAACTTGTAATTTCCAGTCCATTAATAGCCAAACTTTTTTCTTTTCTTCAATATCATTTACTCCATAGCCAACTGTGCTTGAATGGCTACTTGCAACTTCTTCTAAAAAACTTAAAATTGCAAAATTAGTCACTTCGTTGTCTAGACCAATGTCTTTAACTCCAACTGTATATTCTCCTTCAAATTTCATGTAAACTCCCTCTATTCCTTTGGCTTATATTTATAGTGATCTATAAATATATATTCTATTTTGTGTATCCAGGCTTTTCAAGTAATGTAAACATGTTTTTCTTATACTCTTCTACTCCCGGTTGATTAAACGGATTAACTCCTAATAAACTTCCTGACATAGCTAGGCTAAGTTCAAAGAAATAAATTAACCCTCCTAAACTTTCTGCATCTAATTTTTCTATATTAATTAAAATATTTGGAACACCTCCAGAAACATGTGCTTTAATTGTTCCTTCCATTGCTTTTTTGTTTACATAGTCTAAGTCTTTTCCTGCTAAATAGTTTAGTCCATCTAAATTGTCGTCATCAGAATTTATTGTAATATTTGATGCTGGCTTTTCTACACATAAAACTGTTTCAAATAAATTTCTTAAACCTTCTTGCATGTATTGACCCATAGAATGTAAATCTGTTGTTAAGTCTATTCCTGTAGGGAAAATTCCTTTATTCTCTTTTCCTTCACTTTCTCCATAAAGCTGTTTTAACCATTCTGTCATATAGTGCATTTTTGGTTCATAATTTGCAAATACTTCTGTTGTTTTGTCTTGATTATATAAAATGTTTCGTATTACTGCGTATTGATAACATTCATTATATTTTAAATTTGCATCATTATAATTGTCTTGAGCAAGTTTTGCACCTTTCATGAGTTTTTCTATATCAATTCCAGAAACTGCTATTGGAAGAAGTCCAACAGGTGTTAATACAGAAAATCTTCCACCAACATTATCTGGAATAACAAATGTTTCATATCCTTCTTCTTCTGATAATGTTTTTAGAGCTCCTCTTGCTTTATCTGTTGTAACATAGATTCTGCTTCTTGCTTCATCTATTCCATATTTATTTTCTAGTATTTCTCTAAAAATTCTAAATGCAATAGCAGGTTCTGTTGTTGTTCCTGATTTTGAAATTACATTTATAGAAAAATCTTTATCTCCTATTATTTCTATTAAATCATTTATATAATTTGGACTTAAATTGTTTCCAGCATACAAAACTAAAGTATGTTTTCTTTGTTTTAATGTTTGCATATTGTAAAATGAACTGTTTAAAGCTTCAATTACTGCTCTTGCACCTAAATATGAACCACCTATTCCTATTACAAGTAAAATATCTGAATCTTTATTTATTCTTTTAGCAGCTGTTTGAATTCTTTTAAATTCTTTTTTATCATAATTTGTTGGTAAATCTAACCATCCAACAAAATCATCTTCACTGCTACTTCTTCTGTGCAAATCTTTATGTATATTTTCTACTTGCTCTTTATATTTCATTATTTCTTTTTTATCAATTCCTGCATTTTTAAAATTAACTTTAATATCCATTTTTATCTCATCCTTTCTAAAGGCAAAATCGGTTTTTTAAAAAAACTTTATCCTTATTTTTTCTTATTCTATATCAAAATTAAAAAAAAAGCAATAACTTTGACTAAACAAAATTATTGCTTTTAAATTAATTTGCTACTTTTTCTTCTACTACTGGATAAACACTTACCTTTTTCTTGTCTCTACCTTTTCTTTCAAATTTAACTGTTCCATCAACTAAAGAAAATAAAGTGTCATCTTTTCCAATTCCTACATTTGTTCCTGGATATATTTTTGTTCCTCTTTGTCTAACAAGAATGTTTCCTGCTAAAACATATTGTCCATCTGCTCTTTTTACTCCAAGACGTTTAGATTCACTATCTCTACCATTTCTTGTACTACCTTGACCAACGTGATGTGCCATTTAATTCAACTCCTTTCGGTTT
>CANRQH010000046.1 GCA_947632745.1 uncultured Clostridia bacterium
TTTCTGTTCATAAAAGTTCTCATATTTGCAACCTGCATTTCAATATCGATGATAGTATTTTCATTTATCTCTGCTTTTATATCTAGTACTCCTGCTTTGCTGTCTTTTAGCTCTCTTGGTATTTCTGGATTTTTTATTTCTATTTGTTTTATTTCTATCTTTAGTATTGCCTCTAATATGCTTTTTAGTAGTCCTTTATTTTCTTCTTTTGAAAATACTCTTTTAAATACTATGTCTGAACTTAGCGGTAACTTTCTTCTTTCTCCATTTTGTGCCCCTTTGGTCTTATTAATTTCTGTTTCGTTTTCTATCATTTACTTTCCTCCATTATATCAGACTTTTTTTGTCTATTCAAGTAGTCTGATATACTTTTTATTAAATTTACAATAAATATTTTATTGCTACTTTTATTCTTTTTTCTACCCTCCTTCCATGAATAATATTAAAGATTTAACTTTTTTTACTTATGATTTAATTTTAATAAACCAAAAACATAAATTGTGTTTTTGTCTTAATCATTGAATGTAAATAAATATTAATAATTTTGTTCTTAGAAATTGCATTTTCAATATTAAATAAACTTAATTTTAAACTTTCCAAATTAAAAACTTTCTTAAAAATTCTTTAGATTTTAAGTATATAATTTTTGTACAAATCAAATTGCTAATTTCTTAATAAACTAAAATAACTAGAAAAATAATAAACTAAAATTTATAAACTTTTTCGCAACACAAATATTTATTGCATATTCTTATTAAAACATAAATTGTCGAATTTTGCAATGAATTTTAAGTTTTTTCTTAACTTTTCATCGACAAAATTCGACATTTTGATATTATTAGTATTTATATAATGTGAAACAAACTTAAAGAAAAATGTAAAAAAAGTTTCACATTTTTAAATTTTGTGGTATAATAAAAATGTGAAATAACATTACCAAAAATTTTAAAGAAAGGATATGTATAATGTTTTTCTATATATTCATTATACTAGGAAAATGTCATGGAAGAAAATATAGAAATTATGAGTCTACTTCAAAATAAACAAATTCTTGAACATGAATTGCAATCGATTGTTTATGGTTCAGTTGAAATAAGAGAAAAAGATTCGAACAAATATATATATGTACATTATAGAAAAGATGGTATAGCTTTAACAAAATACGTTGGGGAATATTCTGAAGAATTATATAATTTAGTATTAAATAATAGTATTAAAGCAAAAGAACTAAAAAAACAAATAAGAGAAATAAATAAGAAATTAAAACAATTGAATTATATTGAAAAAGAACTTTCTGAAAAAGTAGAACAAAATATAGATTTTGCTAAAAGACATTTAGCAGATACAATTTACAAACAGGCAATATTAGAAGGCGTAGCTACTACCTTTGCAGATACGGAAAGCATAATTGAAGGCGGTAAAGTAAATAATATGACATCAGAAGATATACTAAAAATAGTAAATTTAAAACATGCTTGGGAATTTATATTAAATAAAAATGTTATATTAAGTGATACTAATTTTGCATTATTGTGTGAAATTAACAAAATGGTGGAAGAAGGATTTTACTATTCAGCAGGTAAGGTTAGAAACGTCCCTGTAACTATAGGTAGAACCACATGGAAACCAGATTTACCTATTGAAAGTACTATAAAAGAAGAATTAGAAGAAATCTTAAATAAAAAAATGGACGATATAGATAAAGCAATAGAACTTTTATTATATACAATGAAAAAACAAGTTTTTATTGATGGAAATAAAAGAACGTCAGTAATATATAGTAATCATTTTTTAATTTCAAAAGGAAAAGGAATTATAGCAATTCCAGCAGAATTAACAGAAAAATTTAAGGATTTACTTATTCCATATTATGAGGGAAAAGATGAAAAAGAAATAAAGAAATTTCTTAAAACAAAATGTTATATGAGTATTTAAAATTTTTGTGGCAAAACAGACTTAGAATCCTGTTTTGCCACATTTATTCTACTTTTTCAAATCCATAGAAAGAAGTTTAGAAACACCTTTTTCCTCCATTGTAATACCATAAACTGTGTTTGCTACCTCCATTGTACCTTTTCTATGAGTAATTACTAAAAATTGAGTATCTTTAGCAAATTTCTTTAAAAATTCTGCATACCTATTAATATTTACATCATCAAGAGCTGCTTCAATCTCATCTAACACACAAAATGGTGCCGGGTTCATTTTTAAAATCGCAAATAAAAGTGCTATTGCGGTAAAAGCTCTTTCTCCACCAGATAATTGTCCCATACTTCTAAGTTTTTTTCCTGGTGGCTGAGCTGTTATTGCTATTTCAGAGTTTAAAATATCATTTTCATCTTCAATAGTAATCTTTGCTTCTCCGCCTCCAAATAATTCTTTAAATGTTTCTTTAAAGTTTTGGTTTATAATATCCATTTTTTCTTTAAACTGTGTTTTCATATTTTCTGTAATATCTGATATAATATCTCTTAATTTTGCCATTGTGTTTTCTAAATCTAAACGTTGTTCACACATAAAATCATATCTTTGTTTTAAATTTTTATATTCTTCTATAGAATCAACATTTACACTGCCTAAATTATTTATATCTTGTCTTAAATTATTTACCTTTTTTGTTGTTTGAGATACATTTGTTGGCTTTTCAAATCCTTCACAAGCATTTGGAGTAAGCTCATATTCATCCCATAAAGATGTAATTACTGAATTTAAGTCATCATCTAGTTTTGTATTTTTTACATCTAGTTTTACTATCTGTGCTTTTAAATCTTCTATTATTTTAAATTGTTCAACTTCTTCTTTTTCTTGCTCTGATAGCTTTTCATTTGCTTTTTTTCTTTCTTCTTTCATTTTTGCTGTGTCTTCTGAGCTTTGGCTTACTTTGGTTTTTATTTCTTCTATCTTTTTAGTATTATTTTCTATTTGTTCTTCAAACTCAAGTTTTTCATCTTCCATTTTCTGTATAGCATTTTGCTTGTTTAAAATATTTTTATTTTGATTTTCAATTTCTTCTTGTAACATAGCTGTTATTTCATCAATAGAAAGTTCACTCTCATTAAATGAAGAAACTGATATTTTTAAGTTTGTTATATCAAAATTTAAGTCATCTACAATTTTTTGTGTGTCTTTATTTGAATCTTTAAATTCATCTATTTTTGCTTTTAATGTATTATTTGCATCTTCGATTCCTTGTTTTTTTGTATTGTTATTTTCTATAATTTTTAAGCATTCTCGTTTTTGTTTTTCTACTTCTTCTTTTTCTTGTTTTTGTTTTTCTAAACGTTTTTTTAGCTTTTCTATATTTTCGTTTATTGTCTCTATTTTTTGCTTTTCTACATTATACTTTATTTCTATAGTTTGTTTAGAATTTTCAAGTTCTTGGGCTTTACTATATATATCACTTGATGATTTTAATATATCTTCTTTTTTCTGTTTTAGTTCTTCTCCTTCTTTTTTTAGCTTTTGTATTTGTTTTGCTAAATCTTCTATTTCTTTGCTTCTACCTAAAATTTTTACAATCTTTTTGCTTACAGAACCACCAGACATAGAACCTGTTGTGCTTATAATATCTCCTTCTAAAGTTACTATTCTAAATGTATAACCATTTTCTTTTGCAAGTTTTATTGCCGTTTCCATATTGTCTGTAATAACTGTTCTACCTAATAAATTTAAAATTATTTGTTCATATTTTTTGTCAAATTTTATTAAGTCTGAAGCAATTCCTAAAACTCCTTGGTTATTTCCTTTTATTTTATCTATTTTTTTACCCTTAATAGTTGCTATTGGCAAAAACGAAGCTCTTCCTAAATTGTTTTTTCTTAAATGCTCTATTAATCTTTTTGCATCTTGCTCGCTTTCTGTTACTATATTTTGCAAGCTTAATCCTAATGCCATCTCAATTGCTGTTTCTAAATTTTCAGGCACATCCAATAGTTCTGCTAAAGCTCCTTTTACACCTTTTCCAAGTTCTTTTACTTTTTCACATTCTTGTAAAAGACTTTTTACACTTCTTTGGTAGCCATCTTTTTCCTTTTCTGTCTCTATTAAAAATTTATGTTTTGATTCTTTAAAATTAAGTTCCCTAAGATTATTATTTATTTTTATATCTATATCTTTTACTTGTTCCTCAATTTGCTTTTTCTTAGAATTTATATTTTCTAATTCTTTTTCTATTTTATTTTTGCTTGTTTGAACTTCATTAAATCCTTTTTCTATCTCTTCTTTAGAAAATCTTGTATTATCTAATTCTGAAATATTATTTTGAATTTCATTTTCAATTTGTACTTTTCTTTTATCCAAGTTTGTAATATTGGCATTTTGTTCATTTGTATTTGAATCTATTACATAAAGTTCATCAATATTTTTATCAAGTAATTTTTTATCTTCTTCTATTTCTAGTTCTTTTTCTGATAAAGTTTTGCTTATTTCATCTAGTTTTTCTTGTTTTTCTGCAAGCTCTTTTTCGTATTTTTCTTTATTTTGTTTTAAGCTATCTTTTTTACTTGTTTTTGAAGCCATATCTTCTTCGGATTTTTGTATTTTTGTCTTAATTTCTTCAATTTCTTCATTAAATCTTGTTTTATTTTCCTCATTATTTTGAATTTTGGATTTTAAAACATTTATTTCAGAAGTTAATGTTTCAATTTCGGTTTTACTTGTAAATCCAAGATTTTGGGTATTTTCTATGTTTAAAGTTAATTCATCTATTTTTTGTTTTAATTCTTCTTTTAAAGCTTTAATCTTTTCGAGTTTTTCTTCTTCTAGTTTATGCGTATTTACCATTACTTCCATATCTTGTTTTGTTTTTTCTAAATCTTGTTTATATTTTTCTATATTGTATAAAAATAAACCTACTTCTATGTTTTTAAGTTCTGATTTTAAATCCACATATTTTCTTGCTTTTTCCGATTGGACTTTCAGTGGCTCTAAATTTGCTTCAATTTCATTTAAAATATCATTTATTCTAAGAACATTTAATTTTGTATGCTCTAATTTTTTTTCTGATTCTTCTTTTCTTGTTCTATATTTTACAATTCCTGCTGCTTCTTCAAATACATTTCTTCTATCTTCTGATTTATTGCTTAAAATTTCATCAATTTTACCTTGCCCAATTATAGAATAGCCATCTCTACCAATTCCTGTGTCCATAACAAGTTCTACTATATCTTTTAGCCTACATGGAACCTTATTTATAAAATATCCCGCTTCTCCGCTTCTATATAATCTTCTTGTAACAGTTACTTCTTGATATTCTATTGGTAGTTTTCCATCTGAATTATCAAATACTAGGCTTGCTTCCGCAAAACCTAATGACTTCCTATTTTGAGTACCAGCAAAAATAATGTCACTAGATTTTCCACCACGAAGCTCTTTCATACTTTGCTCACCAAGCACCCAGCGAATTGCATCTGCAATATTACTTTTCCCCGACCCATTTGGTCCGAATAACACTTGTAATTCCTGGCATAAATTCTAATACCGTTTTGTCTGCAAAAGACTTAAACCCTTGTAACTCTAATCTTTTTAAGTACATATCTTATTCCTCTTTCTGTTTTATACTTTATTTTTTCTTCATTTTACATTAAATAAAAAAAAATAGCAAGTGATGATTTTGGGGACGGAGAAAAAAATCATCACTTATCTATTAAAAATCCTTAATTGTTTATTATGTACTTTAATTAAATATATTTTATCTTCCTTCTTCATCAGGGTGTGTTTCTCCACAATTTGTAATTCCTATTAGTCTTTCATATTCATCATAAATTTCTTGCCATTTTAATTCATCATATAATTTATTTTTTGATTGTACGATAACAAATGCTTTCTTTAATACTTTTAAAGCATTTGCATTATCTTTTGATATTTTTTTGTGTGCCTTTAAATACCCCTCTGCTTGTTTAAATAACTTCGCTTTTGTTGCAGCTTCAGCCTGCACTAAAACTTTTAATGTTGGGTCTTCATTTTCTATTAATTCTTTTATTTTAGATATTACATTCAACATATCTTTTGCATCAGATTTCGCTATTAGTGTTCTTGCATTTTGAACAGGCCCTGTATGCTTTCTTGTGAAAAGATCTTCATCTTTTTCCTCACCTATTTCTTCTAGCCCCTTAATTACAATTCTGTTATCTGGATCTATTTCTAATTGTCTATGTAACAATTTACTTTCTTCTTCTATATTTTTTTCTTGTCTTGCTATTCTAATCAAGCTACTCATTGCTTTTACGTTCTTTGGATCTATTTGTAGTATTTTGCTTAGAATTTCCTTCTCTGCCTTTATATCTTTTTCTTTTCTTGCAATTAGACTTAAACTACTTAATGTTTTTAAATTTTGTGGCTCCAACTCTAATATCTTTTCTAGAATTCTTTTTTCTTCTTTTGAGTTTCTTTCTTTTCGCGCAATTAATGCTAAACTACTAAGTGCTTTTACATTTTCAGGATATATTCTCAAAATTTTTTTCAATAAATCTTTTTCAAGTTTTAAATTACCTTCTTTTCTTGCTATTGAAATTAGACTACTTATGGATTTAAAATCTTTTTGATCTATTTCTAATATTTTACCTAATAGTTCTTTTTGTTTTTCTACATTTTGTTCATCTTGAGCTATTTTTAATAAACTTTTTAGTGCCATTTTATCGTCTGGCTCTATTTCTAATATCTTTTCTAGAAGTTCTTTTTGTCTTTCTATATCTTCTTCTTTTCTTGCCACTATTATTAAACGAGATATAATTATTGCATTATCTGGTTGTTCTTTTAATGCTTTTTCTAGCAATTCTTTTTCTTGTTTTATATCTCCATTTTTTTGTGCAATTAGACTTTCTAAAGATAATTTTGTAGCTAAATTATAATTTAATTTTTCTAGCTCTATTTTTGCTTCTTCAAATTTATTTTCTTTTATTAAATCTAATATTACTTTTCTTATTTTTAATTCTTCTCCCCATTTTTCTAAAGTAGCAATTGGTACTTGTGTTTCTTGGCTTATACTCTCTAGATTTTCTCCTTTTTGTATTTTATTTTCTATTTTTTGTTTTATTATAAATGAATACATTTCTTCCCCTCCATAAATTATGTTAACATATTTTTCTTAATTTGTCAAAAATTGGATTCTCTTAGAAATATAAGTGATGCATTTTTCCTCCGTCCCCAAAATCATCATCTTAAAAAGGACGTGCCCAATTAACAGGTTCGTCCTTAAGCTTCTCTTTTCCAATAAAATAAATATTGTTGTGCTAATCCTTCTAAGCTTCCAAATTTTTCCTTAGCTATATTTTCTATTTGTTTTTTACTTACCTTTTTTTCATCAGCATTATTTATATAAAGTTCATTCATTACACGTCTTACCCATACATCTATTGGAAATACGTCAAATCTTTTTAAATCTGAAAAAAGTAATATGCAATCTGCAACTTTTGGCCCTACACCTGAAAGTGTAAGTAATTCTTCTCTTACTTTTGATGTATCTTTTTCTTGGTACCATTTTTTTGTATCTACTTTTTGTTCATATAACATTTTAACAGTTTCATAAATTCTTTTGTCTCTAAACCCTGCCCCCATATTTCTAAAATCTTCTGCAGTAGCATTTTTAAGTTTCTCTAAACTCGGAAATGTATAATAGCTTTTTTCCTTCCATTTTATTTCATCACCATATTTTTTGCAAATTCTTTCTATTATTCCTTTTATTCTTGGAATATTATTATTTGCAGATATTATAAATGATAAAATTGTTTCTATTAATTCTTGATTTAAAATTCTTATTCCTTCTCCATATTTTACACTTTCTTTAACGTTTGTATCTATTTTAGAAAGTTCTTTTTTTATTTTAGAATAATCTCTTTTTAAATCAAAATAATCTTCTACAACTGTTTTTATATCTCCATTTACAATACCTGTAAATATAATTTCATTTTCATTTTTTTGTACATTTAGTACATTTTGTTTAAATACTCCTGTGTAACTGCCATCTATTTCTTCGTTCCATCTAAAACATTGACCACAATCAAATATATGCTTTAGTTCAAATGAGTCTTGATTTTTTATTATATAGGTTTGTTCTTTTATCATAATTTTTGTTTTCTCCTCATTTTAGCAATAAACTTTTTTCATCAATATAGCTTTAATAATTTTACTTTTGGCAAATTCTTATTTAGATGCACTCTTTTTAGTTGTCTTAGCTTTTTTCTTTTTTGAAGTTTTCCTTCTAGTTGTTTTTCTTTGAGTTTTCTTTTTATCTTCTTCTGGGTCCCATTTTTCGCCTTTTTTTGGTTTATTCCAAGAGATAAAGTTACATTTGTCTGGATTATTTTCGCAAACATAGAACTTCTTTCCTCTTTTGGATTTTTTAACTATTACTGTTCCTCCACAAACTGGGCATGGAACATCTATTGTTTCTACTATTGGTTTTGCATTTTTACATTCTGGAAAACCTGGACATGCTAAAAATTTTCCGAACCTACCATATTTGTAAACCATTAGTCTACCACATTTTTCACATACTACATCAGAAACTTCATCTTGCAATTCAACATGCTCTAGCTCTTTTTCTACTTTTTCTACTTCTTGCATAAATGGTCCATAAAATTCCCTAATTACATTTTTCCATTTTTCATTTCCTTCTGCTATTTTATCAAATCTTGTTTCTATATTTGCAGTAAATTCTTCGTTTACAACATCTGAAAAGTTTTCTATTAATAATTTATTAACAATTTTTCCAAGATCTGTTGGAACAAGTTGTTTTTGTTCTTTTTGAATATAATACCTATCCAAAATAGTTGTAATTGTTGGGGAATAAGTACTCGGTCTACCTATTCCTTTTTCTTCTAAAGCTTTAACTAAACTTGCTTCTGTATATCTTGGAGGTGGCTCTGTAAAGCTTTGTTTTGGATTAATTTTTTGTTTTATAACTTCTTGATTTATTTCAAGTTCTGGAAGCATTGCTTGTTCTTCTACTTCTTTAAAATCTGTCCCTTCAACATATAATACCATAAATCCTTGAAATTTTAAGCTTTGACCACTTGCCTTAAAATCATAGCCATTTGCTGTTATATCTACTTGCATTGTATCATATACAGCAGGTGCCATTTGACTTGCTAAGAACCTATTGTAAATTAATTTATATAGTTTAAATTGTTCTGGAGTTAAATAATCTTTTATCTGTTCTGGAGCAAGTTCTACATGAGCTGGTCTTATTGCTTCATGAGCATCTTGTGCGTCTTTGCTTGTTCTGTAATATCTGTTTTCATAATATTTTTCTCCATATGTTGAAACAATTTGCTCTTTTGCCATAGCTCTTGCCTCTTCAGAAATTCTAGTTGAATCTGTTCTCATATACGTAATTAAACCTGTATGACCTTCTGGTAATTTTACTCCTTCATATAAGCCTTGTGCTACTGACATTGTTCTTTTTAATGTAAAGTTTAGTTTTCTTGATGCTTCTTGTTGCATTGTACTTGTTGTAAATGGTGGTGCTGGAGTTCTTTTCTTTTCTCCCTTTTTTATGTCTGTTACAATATATTTTGCTTTTTCTATTTGTTTTATAATTTCGTCTACTTCTTCTTTAGAATGAAGTTCAATTTTTTTACCGTCTTTTCCATATAAATGTGCTTCAAATTCTTTTTTAGATTTTTTGTCTAATAAATTTACATATATGTTCCAGTATTCTACTGGTACAAAGTTTTCTATTTCTTCTTCTCTGTCTACTATAAGTTTTACTGCAACTGATTGAACACGTCCTGCAGATAGTCCTCTTTTTACTTTTTTCCAAAGTACAGGGCTTATTTTATATCCAACAATTCTATCTAATACACGTCTTGCTTGTTGTGCATCTACTAAATTTATATCTATGTCTCTTGCCTCTTGCATTGATTTTTGAACTGTTTTTTTTGTTATTTCGTTAAATGTTACTCTTGTTATTTTTTCTTTATCTACATCTAAAATATGTGCTAAATGCCATGCAATTGCCTCTCCCTCACGGTCCGGGTCGGTTGCAAGATATACTTTTTTAGCTGACTTAGCATCTCTTTTTAATGATTTTATTAAGTCTCCTTTTCCCCTAATATTTATATATTCTGGTTCAAAATCGTGTTCTACATCTATTCCTAATTTTGATTTAGGTAAATCTCTTATATGTCCCATAGAAGCAACTACTTTAGTATTTCCCCCTAGAAATTTTTTTATAGTATTTGCTTTTGCTGGTGACTCTACTATTATTAATTTGTCTGCCATGAATAGCTCCTTTCTCCATTCTTTATAATATCATAAAAATTTAACTTTAACAATATGTTTTTATTTTTTTCTTTAATTATACTTTTTTTAAAAGTTTATATTTATATATTTTTCCGTTATCCCCATTTAAGAAAATGTAATTCGCTTTGCTCATAACATTTTCTA
>CANRQH010000047.1 GCA_947632745.1 uncultured Clostridia bacterium
GAGACAGAATGTGCGAGCTAGCTTATATTTTTAAAGATGAAACTGACCCTATTAAAATACGAGCTTTAAATCAATGTGCAAGAGAACTACTACTTGCTCAAAGTAGCGATTGGCTTTTTATTATAACAAACAACACTATGGTAGATTATGCACATAGAAGAATAAAAGACCACATTGGAAGATTTACTAGACTTTATAATGAATTAAAAGAAAATAATATTGATGAAAAATTTTTAAATGAAATTGAGCAAAAAGATTTAATTTTTCCTGATATTGATTACAAAATTTATTTATAATGTCCAATTGGGACCGGTTCTTTTTTGTACATGTTCAATAGGAACCGGTTCTTTTTTGTACATTGGTATATTTTTTTCTTTTTTTGTATATAATTTTTTTATATATATTTAAAGAAAAAGGACTGGTGTTTAGTATGGATATTAATCGTGTTAATTCTATTTTATCTAATGATGATAAAGTTGATGTTTTTTATAACAATAGACTCGTTTGGATTCAAGGAGTTTCAAACAATAAAGCTAAAGTTGGCTTTGTTGATAATTTTGAAGAAAAAGATGTGGATATTCAAGATTTGTATGAATAAATAATTTGCAAAAATTCATATTTTCTTTTTAACAAAAATAATAGTTTTCTTTTGGGTGGTACTCCTTGTAAAGGCAACCCCCCACCTGCAAAGAAAACTATTATTTTTTATAATTAAAATTCAATTTTTTCTTTAATCCATTTTTCAACTTCGTCTATTGGAATACGTATTTGCTCCATTGTGTCTCTATCTCTTACAGTTACTTGATTATCTTCTAGAGTATCAAAATCTACTGTTATGCAGTATGGAGTTCCAATTTCATCTTGTCTTCTATAACGTTTTCCAATTGAACCTGTTTCATCAAAGTCACACATAAATGTTTTAGATAATTTATCATGAAGCTCTAAAGCTTTTTCAGATAATTTTTTAGATAATGGCAAAATTGCTGCCTTGTATGGTGCTAAAGCTGGGTGCATATGTAAAACTGTTCTTGTGTCCCCATCTTCTAATTTTTCTTCTTCATATGAATCACACAAAAACATAAGTACTAATCTATCTACTCCAACAGATGGCTCTATTACAAATGGTACGTATTTTTCTCCTGTTTCAGGGTCTTGATATGTTAAATCTTGTTTAGTTGCTTCCATATGTCTTGATAAGTCATAGTTTGTTCTATCTGCAATTCCCCATACTTCTCCCCATCCAAATGGGAATTTATATTCTATGTCTGCTGTTGCTTTACTATAGAAAACTAATTCTTCTTTTGAGTGATTTCTAAATCTTAAATTTTCTTTTTTTGCACCTAATGAAAGTAAGAAATTCATGCAAAGCTCTTTCCAATATTCATGCCATTCTAAGTCTGTATCTGGTTTACAGAAAAATTCTATTTCCATTTGTTCAAATTCACGTGTTCTAAATATGAAGTTACCTGGAGTTATTTCATTTCTAAAAGCTTTACCCTGTTGGCATATTCCCATAGGTAATTTTCTTCTTGTTGTTCTTAATACATTTTTGAAGTTAACAAATATACCTTGAGCAGTTTCTGGACGTAAATATATTTCTGATTTTGCATCTTCTGTAACTCCTTGGAAAGTTTTAAACATTAAATTGAATTTTCTAATGCTTGTGTAATTAAGTTTTCCACAATTTGGGCACACTATGTTATTATCGTTTATATATTTAACTGTTTCTTCATCTGACCAACCATCTGCAATAACGTCTAATCCGTTTTTTGCTGCCCATTCTTCAATTAATTTGTCTGCTCTATGTCTTGTTTTACACTCTTTACAATCTATAAGTGGATCAGTAAAACCTGCAACGTGTCCTGTGGTTTCCCAAGTTTTTGGATTCATAAAAATGGCTGAATCTAACCCAACATTATATTTGTTTTCTTGTACCATTTTTTTCATCCATATTTTTTTTATATTGTTTTTAAGTTCAACTCCAATTGGTCCATAATCCCATGTATTAGCAAGTCCACCATATATTTCTGAACCTGGGTATATATATCCTCTTGCTTTGCAAAGATTAACTATTGTTTCCATCGATTCTAACATTTTAAACTTCATTCCTTTCTAGCTTAACTTGGAAAGCACACAGTAAAAAAGTAAAAAGTTTTTTCCTTATTATTTCTTATTGTGATGTTTTTAGTTATACCATATTTTAATTTTCTTATCAAGTGTAAACTAAAAATTTCTTCAAAAATTTTTATTATACTGTTACTATTAACTATTTACAATTTCGAAATTAATAAAATTTGAGTAAAAGCGCTGGAGTGCTTTGAGCCAGAAATTCTTACATTTTTTATGGAAAGAGTTCAAGCTTGCCTTGGAAAGGAGCCATAAAAAATGTGTAGAATTTCTGTGAAAAAGTAAAGGACAAAGTTTTTTACTCAAATTTTATTAATTACGAAATTGAAAACAGTGACTAATAACATTATATATTATATATTTTTACATGCCTTTACACTTAATATTTGTTTATCTTTTACTCTTTCAATTTTATAAGTTACTTTTTCGGTCTCAACTACTGGTTTTTCGTTGTCTTTTGGAATTCTATCTAATTTTTTCAAAAGATATCCAGCTAAAGTATCAACTTCTTCCTCTTCTATTTCTATATCTAAAATTTTCTCAACATCATATAATGCAATACTTCCATCTAACATATATGTGTTTGAATCTACTTTTTTATATTTTGCTGTTTCTTTATCATATTCGTCATAAATTTCTCCAACTATTTCTTCTAAAATGTCCTCCATTGTAACTATTCCAGCAGTTCCACCATATTCGTCTAATACAATTGCTATTTGCTTTTTATTTTTTCTAAGTTCTTCAAATAATTCATTTACCATTTTGGTTTCAGATACAAAATATGCATCTTTTATTAAATTTTTAATTTTGGCATTTTTATTTTTTGTTGAAAGTAAAATATCTTTTATATATACTATTCCCTTTATATTATCTATACTTTCGTCATATACAGGTATTCTGCTATATCTTGTATCTGCAGATAATTCTTCTATTACTTCTGAAATACTTAAATTCATATCTAATGCAAAAACTTTATTTCTTGGCACCATTATTTCTGTTACTACTTTGTCATTAAACTCAAATACATTATTTATCATTTCTTTTTCTTCTTCTTCAATAGTGCCTTTTTCTTCCCCTACATCTACCATCATTCTTATTTCTTCTTCTGTAACATTTTCTTCTTCTTCACCTGTTACTCCAAACATTTTTGATACTATATTTGTGGAAAAAGTTAAAAGCTTTACAAAAGGTGCAGTGATAACTGAAATTAGTTTTATTATTCTAACTGTTCCAAATGCTATTTTTTCATAGTATTTCATTGCTAATCTTTTTGGTACAAGCTCTCCAAATACTAATGTAAAATATGATAATATTATAGTAATTACTACAATAGAAATTCCTTGCCATGTTCCAGTAGATACGCTTGGAACTAATTCATGTAATTTTGGAGATAATATACTTGCGAATGTATCTGATGCAAACGCACTTGATAAAAATCCTGCAAGTGTTACACCAATTTGTATTGTTGCTAAAAATTTGCTAGGGTTTGTTAACATCTTTTTTATAGATTTTGCTTTTTTGTTTCCGTTCTTTTATTTGTAATTCAATTTTTGCTTCATTTAAAGATATAAAAGCTATCTCTGAAGCTGCAAAAAATGCATTTATTAAAATTAATATTATTAAAATTATTATGCTATATATCATAAATTTTTCTTGACCTCATTTCTATCTTTATATTCATCTAAGGTGATGCTTTTTTTCTTAAATCCCCAAAAACATCATTTTTTTCTTTATATTTATCTAAGATGATGCTTTTTTTCTTAAGTCCTAAAGCATCTTTAAATATATTTTCTTTAATAATTGTTTTACATTTCTTACTTTTATATTTTTTGATATTTTTCTTTTTTTTAATTCTTTTGTGTAAAATTCTTTTTCTTCTTTATCTAAATCCTTAAGTACTGCTAACATTGAATTTGTGGCAAATATTGCTAAATTTTCTTTTGTAATTTTTGATATATTCATATCTTTTGCTCTTTTTATTAAATTATCAAAATGTATTAACTTATCTTGTAATTTCTTTTTATTTTTTTCTTTATTATTATTTCTCATTATGCTATTTTCAGTTTGAACATAATAATATTCATATTTATTTAATGAAACCATGCTTTTGGCACTTAAAATTATTAATGGCATTGTTGCAAAATCTTCATGGTATGTTCCATTAGGAAATTCAAGCATTATTTCTTTTTTTATTGCATAATTCCACAAGCAATCTATAAAATTGTCTTTTCCAAATAATTTGTTAAATCCTTCTTCTCCTGTAACTTTTTCAAAATATGCACTTTTGGGAGCTTTTAAAATTTCTTTGTTTTCTCCTACAAATAGTGGATTCCATTTTATTAAATCAATTTTTTCTTTTATATAGGGTTCAATATCTTTTAGTAAATCTTGTGATACATAATCATCTGCATCTACAAAAATTATATATTCTCCAGTTGCCTTTTGCACTCCATAATTTCTTGTTTCTGCTACTCCTGAATTTTCTTTATTATAATATTTTATTTTTTCGTTTGACTCAAGCTCTTGAATTAAATTCTTTGTATTGTCTGTTGAACCGTCGTCTACAATTATTATTTCATATTCAAGACTTGTCTCTGATTGCTTTAATATTGAGTTAATCGTATTTTGTATTGTTTTTTCGGCATTATATGTTGGTATTATAAAACTAATCATAAATACTCCTTTTACTTCAACTAATTATATAATTTTTACGATATACCGCTTCATTTTATACAATTTAATCAAAAATTTTTTCTATTTTTTCTAATATTTCATTATTATATTTTGCTGGGTCAAACTTTTCTGCTATGAAACCCTTTTCAATATAATTTTTCATTGCTTTGTATATTTCTTCTTCAGTCTTTCCGGGTAACTATTCCATATTTATTTTCTATATCTATTTTGCTGTCTGATACATCTGTTGTAATAATTGTTTTTCCTAATATTAAACTTTCTATAAAAACTACTGGATAGCCTTCAAAGTCTGATGACATAAGTAAACAATCACTTTTTTGTAAATATGGATATGGATTTTTCTTAGGTCCAATAAAAATTATATTTTTTGTATCTTTTGCTTGCTCTTTATAACTTTTAGTGTCTTCTCCCTCTCCTACAAATAAAACTCTAAATTTATAGCCTTCTTCATTTAGCTTTTTTGTAGCTCCTATAATTCTACTTAATCTTTTTTGTTTTTCATCATGTCTACCTAAATTTATAAATGTTATAATATCTTTATTTTCTTTAAAATCACTAATTTCTTCATTTGCCTTTTCTTTTATTTTTTTATAATCTATTAAATTATTGCATTTTATGCATTTATTATTTTCATTTGGAAAGTTTTTTATAAAAATATTTTTGTCATTTTCAGAAACAAATATTACTTTTTTAAATTTTTCTACATTTAGCTTTTTAAAAAAGTTTTTGTATTCATTTTCATCGTTATTGTAAAAATTCATGTAATCATTATGTACCCATAAAATACTGTTTTTGCTTGCACATCTTGCAACAAATGACGCCGAATAACTATATGTTGCATAACATACAGAATAATCAAATTTATTTTTGTATTTTATTTTAAAAATTTGTTGTTTTAGAAAATTACACATTTTTCTTATTATTTTTATTTTGTTATTATTTGGCGTGTATGTAATAATTTTTATATTTTTAGGAACTTCTTCTAAAAATATTCCCTGTTTTTTTTCTAAAACTAAAGTTATTTTATATTTTTCATGTATATTTTTTAATAATGTAATTAATGCTGTTTCTATTCCACCAACTTCTAAAGCATATGCTGAAAATAGTATTTGCTTCATTTTTATACTAAATTCCTTTCTTCGTTTTCATTTTTTATTAAATGAATTATTTTTATATCTTATATTTTACATTTTTTTATAATTCAATATTTTATAATCTATTTTTTTAAGGTTTCAAAGGCTTCATTAATATTGTCTTGTTTATAGCCTTTTTTTATTAAATAATTTTTAATTTCAAAATCTTCTAAATCTTTCTGCTTTTTTAATATAATATTTGAAGCTGAGCTAATTTCATATTTTGTTAGTTCTTCTTTGTTTTCATAAAAATAATCTTCTATTAAATCTTTTTCTAATCCTTTTGCAATTAGTTTGTATTTTAGTTCCATAATAGACATATTTTTTAAATTTTCAAAATTGTTTATTGTTTTTCTTATGTATTCATTATCATTTATGTATTTTGCTTCTTTTAAATACTCAATAACATCTTCTAATAAATTTTCTTCTATTTCGTTTTGAAACTTAGTTCTTACTTCGTTTTCTGATCTAGATTTATATAGTATGTATTTTAAAACTTTGGTTTTGGCTTTGTCAAACTCTTCTATAGAGTACATTTATTTCTTTCCTTTCATAAAATTTATATTCTACTTTTTATATGTAATATTTTAACACATAACTTACATATTTTACAAGATTTTTATTTTTTTTATGAAAAAAATATGGACAAATTTTATATTTTTTGCTATGATATTATTTGTAAATCTAATGAGAAAACTTAAGGAGGTATATTTATGTCAAAATTAGTAAAAATATTATTAATACTTATGTTAGCTATATCACTTTCATATGGTTATTGTTATGGAATTGATTTAAATTTAACTCAAAATGAAAATACTGCAACTTCAAATCAAGATGCTAATACTAGTAGTAATGCAAATAACTTACCTAATAGCAATGATGCAAATACTGCAACTAATACAAATACCACTACAAATACTGATACAAATACAAATTCTGGTATGGGCACTAATAGTAATGCTACAAGCCCTTCAAATAATGATGATACATTATTTTCAAATACATCTTCTACTGTAAGTAGTGTTTCTAATTATTCAGACTCAAACACTTCAACAATCACAAACATAATAAACATTGCTTTAATTGTAATTGGTATATTATTAATATTTTTCGCAATCGCAATTTTAATAAAAATAAATGGTCGTTAATAATTATAAAAAGAACTCAAATTATTTTTTAATATTTTGGGTTCTTTTTTATTTCTAACTTTTTTAAAAAATTTTTTATTATTTTTTTAATTTCTTTATTTTTATTTCTTTTTTTCAATTTTTTTCATAGTATATTTTATCCTAAAAAATCAATAATATTATTAAGTTTACATTTTAAACTAATTTTTTTTAGGAGGATATAAGAATGAAGAAAAAATTTCTATTGGGATTTTTACTAATTATTTTATCTATTGTATTTACTATAAGTTTTTCATTTGCTGCAAATGATAATAACCAAGGAACTGATGTTGTAAATGATATTAGAAATGCAGTAGGTGCTACAGAAAATGGAGTAGAAAATGCAGCAAAAGATATTTCTAATACATCAAAAGATGCTACTTCAGATGCTGAAAAAGGATCAGAATCAATAGTAAATATGAATGGAGATGATTCAAATACTACAACTGGTAATTCTGAAAATTCTAATAATGGAGATATGAACTCTGAAAATCAAAATTCTAATGATTCTATGATGGGAACATCTCAAAATTCTAATGGTTCTACAATGGGTGGACAAAATTATGATGCTCAAAGAACTTCAGCTACTACAGATGGTGGATTATTAGGTATGAACTCTACTACTCTAATTTGGATAATTATGGCAATTGTTGCAATAGCTATAGTAGCATTAGTATTTTATTATTCTACTGGTGTAAATAACAGATCAAACTATAATAATAATAATGATGATGATGAATAATAAAAAAGATGAAGCTTTTTATCACTTATTTTAAGCTTCATCTTTTCTACTATTTTATTTACTTTATTATTTTATTTAATTTTATATTATTGTTACTTTTTATTGTTATTTTACTGTTTCTTATTCAATTTTATGTTATTATTATTTTTCTTGTTATTGAATTTTTCTAAGTTTGACAAATTTTGACTAGTCTTTTTTTCTTTTTTATATTTTATTGTATCTTTTATATTATTATATATAGTATTTTCATCCATTCTATATAATTTTTCCAACTCATTTACTGAGCCGTGCTCTACAAATACATCTGGATATCCATAACTACTTACAATAACATCTTGCAATCTTTTTTCTGCAACAATTGATTTTATTTCTGTTCCTAAACCTCCAATTACAGTATTATCTTCAATTGTAACAACAAATTTTGTTTTAGCAATTGATCTTAAAATAGCATATTTATCAAATGGCTTTAAAAACCTAACATTTATTACTTCAGCATTTATATTGTCTTTTTTCAATTTTCTAAAAATATTCATTGCTTTGCTTACTTGATTTCCTATTGCTAAAATTGTAACATCTCTTCCTAAAGTTAAAGTATCACTTTTCTTATATTGTATTTCAGAATGAGTTTTAAATTTTTCTTTTGATTCTCCTCCTCTTGGATATCTTATAACAACAGGAGATTTTAAATTTACAGCAAATTCCATCATGTCTTCAAGCTCTTTAAAATCTTTTGGTGCCATTATGGTAATATTTGGTATTAGTTTAAAAAATGATAAATCAAATATCCCTTGATGTGTTTCTCCGGTCCGCCCCAACTATTCCTGCTCTATCTACACACATTATAACTGGCAATTTTTGAATACAAATATCATGAATAACTTGGTCATATGCTCTTTGATAAAACGATGAATATATTGGAACAAACGGTATCATTCCTTCTTTTGCAAGACCTGCTGCAAAAGTTAAAGCATGTTGCTCAGCAATTCCAACATCAAAAAATCTTTCAGGATAATTTTTTGCAAATTCTGTTAATCCTGTACCATCCTTCATAGCTGCTGTAATTGCTACTATTTTTTTATTATTTTTTGCAAGTTTATTTAATTTTTCTCCAAATACTTTTGAATAATCTTTATCTTTTTTCTTTGTTGGATTTCCTGTTTCTATATCAAAACCTGAAGTTGCATGGAATCTATCTGGCTCTTTTTCTGCTGGCTCATATCCTTTTCCTTTTTTAGTTAATACATGAATTAAAACAGGTTCATTTAACTCTTTTGCCCTATTAAATATAAGTTCCATGTCTTCTATGTTATGCCCATCTATTGGACCTAAGTATTTAAATCCAATGTCTTCAAAAAACATTTTTGGTATTATTAATTGTTTTATTCCTTGCTTTATTCTTCTAATTGCTTTTATTAAAAATGGACCTATAACTGGAATTTTATCTAGTATTTTTTTTCCTGATTTGTTTGATATTGTGTACATTTTTCTTGCTCTTAATTTGGTTAAAAGCATATTTATTCCACCAATGTTTTTAGATATACTCATTTCGTTATCGTTTAATACAACTATTACATTTGTTTTTGTACATCCTATATGATTTAAAGCTTCTAATGCCATTCCCCCAGTTAATGCACCATCTCCAATTACAGCAATTACAGAGTGTTTTTCTTGTTTTATGTCTCTTGCTTTTGCCATTCCCATTGCTGCTGAAACTGATGTACTACTATGTCCTGTATTAAAACAATCTGTTTTGGATTCTTTGGTCTTTGGAAATCCTGCTATTCCACCTAATTTTCTAATATTTTTTAACTGTTCTTTTCTTCCATTTAAAATTTTATGTACATAACTTTGATGCCCAACATCCCAAATTATTTTGTCTTTGTTTACATCAAACACACTCTCTAATGCAAGGGTTAATTCTACTACTCCTAAATTAGATGCTATATGCCCACCATTTTTTGATATTACTTCTATTATATATTTTCTTATGTCTTCTGCTAGTTCTTCTTTTTCTTTTATTGTTAGTTTTTTTAAATCTTCAGTACTATTCACCCTTTCTAGCATATTATCACCTTTATTGTTATATTTTTTTCTTATACAAGATTATGTATATCATATAACAAATTTATGTAAATTGCAAGTGATTT
>CANRQH010000048.1 GCA_947632745.1 uncultured Clostridia bacterium
AAAAGATTTAGACATATGTTTAAACCTGGTAATGAGTGGATGATTGAAGAATTCCAAAAAGAAGTTGATAGACGTTATCAAGAACTTTTAGACTTAGAAGAAATGACAAATAAGGAATAAAAATTTAATTTTGAGGAAATGACAAATAAAGAATAAAAATTAATTTAGAAGAAATGACAAATAAATCCCTAGTTTTAAGCTAGGGATTTTTCTTTTTTATTAAAAATTATATCTAAATTATATGATCACAATTACATAATTTTACTTTTCAAAATAATATTATAAATAATTTATACTAAAAACTCCTAGAGCTTCCTCCGCCTCCGGAAGAACCTCCTCCACCAGAGAATCCTCCTCCGGCCTCCCCAAGAACTTCCTCCACTTGAAAAACCTCCGCCAAAGAAACCTCCGGCCTTTACCTCCTTTTGCTCTATAAATAGACAATCCTGGAAGCAACCATATTAAATTGAACATTGTCAAAATAATAGCAGATAAAATTTGTTTTAATGCTATATAATATATCATAATTATAGAAATTAAGTATAAAATGAAAAGTATTTTTACAACATTTTTTGATAACACCTTACTTCTTTTTAAATTACCTAATATTATACCAATTATTAAAGAAAAATATGGTATACACATTACCATAGAATTGGGGGTATTTTTTGCAACTGCCTTTTCTCCTCCAACATCAACATTATATTCTTTTGAAACTTCATCTAAAACAGCATTAAATCCATTTTTTATTCCTTCATTCCAATTGTCTTGTTTTAAATAAGGAATAATATATTCATCTTGAATTCTTCCTGTTTTACCATCTGTAAGTACTCCCTCTAATCCATAGCCAACTTCAATTCTAAATTGCCTTTCTTGTAAAGCAAGTAACAAAAGAACACCATTGTTTTTTGTTTTGTCCCCTATTCCAAAGCTTCTAAAAAGCTCTGTTGCGTATTCTTCTAAAGAATCTCCATCTAAACTTGGAACAGTTACTACAACTATTTGGCTACCTGTTTTATTATATAAATTTAAATTTGTACTTATTATATATTCTTTAGTACTTTCATCTAATAATCCTGCATAGTCATTAACATAAAAGTCTGCTGTTGGTTTTACAACAGCATGTGCTTCTATATTTAAAATATTAATTAACAATAAAAATACAGTTAATATTTTAAAAATTATCTTTTTATTATTCGAAGCTAACACTTGGAACCTCCTTGCTAGATTCACTTGCTTCAAAATATGCTTCTTGTTCAAATCCAAACATTCCTACTAATATGTTATTTGGAAATCTTTTTATAGATGTGTTAAAGCTTCTAACAGCATCATTATAATCTTTTCTACTAACTGCAATTCTGTTTTCTGTTCCTGCAAGTTCATCTGAAAGTTGAATATAATTTTGAGATGATTTTAAATCTGGATAGTTTTCTACAACTACCATTAATGCATTTAATGAATTTGTTAGTTCATCATTTGCATTTGATTTTTCTTCCACACTACTTGCATTTACTAATTTACTTCTTGCTTCTGTTATTTTATCAATTACTTCATTTTCATGGCTAGTATAGCCTTTTACTGTATTTACTAAATTTGGTATTAAATCTGCTCTTCTTTGTAGCATTACATCCAAATTTGATAATGAACTATCTACTGCCTCCTTTTTTGAAACTAATCCATTATAACCACTAATTAACATTACTGCAATTATGGCAATTATTGCAATTATAACAATTAAACCTATATTTGTTTTTTTCATAATAAATTCATCCTTTCTTCTTTTTTAAGTTCATTTTTTACATTTACTTATCTTTAGATTTTTCATAATAAAATTATATCATTTATATTATTTTTGTGTCAACACCTTTTTATAATAATATATTTATATGTGTTTGGAGCTTCCAACGGGAATTGAACCCGTGACCTCAGCCTTACCAAGGCTGCACTCTACCTACTGAGCTATGGAAGCAAATTACGTAAATTATTATATAATACCGCACTCTAAAAATCAATAGCTAAAAACAAAAAATACAAAAAAGCTTTTATAACTTTTTTGTATTTTTTTTAATTATATTTCTTTCCAAAACCAATCTAGACTGTTGTCTATACTCTTTATGTTATTCTTTTTAGCTTCTAGATCATCTACCCATAAATAAGAGAAGAATGTTACTAATATGAATAGAAAATCAATTGCTATACTTTTAAATATTGTGCTAGATAAATATGCAAATTCTTCTGATAATGTAGATACTTGTACAACATGAGTTATTAATAAAGCTAAATATGCTATTAGTGGTATTATTGCTATTGAACTTCTTTTTGTCTCCTGTGCTAAGAATATTAACAAAGCTGTAGCTAAAACAACTAATAATAATGTTAATGGATTAGTTAAATTAAATATAAACATTTATATTCCCCCTATCTTTTGTTTTATAACAACATCGATATTATAATATCATCTTTTTATTCTTTTTTCAATAGATGTTGTGTTACTTTTTTGTTTCTTTTTTATTACAAATATATTACATTTTGTTAGGCATTTCTATACCTAAAAGTAAAGCCCCTTGTTTCAATACCTTTCCTGTAATATATGTTAAATAAATTCTTGCATCTTGAATCATTTTGTCATCACAAATTATTTTATTTTCATTGTAAAATAAACTAAATGCCTTTGCTAAATCTATTAAATACCTTGATAATATTGATGGTTCATTTTTTTCTATAACTTGGTTTAATATATCCTTAAAATTATATATTAAATTAATTATATTTTGAGAATATTCATCATTTAAACTGTCAATATTTATATCTTTAAATTTGGGAATAGTTCCTACTTTTTCTAAAACACTCTTGGTTCTTACATAAGTGTATTGAATGTATGGATCTGTTTCTCCTTGAAAATTAAGCATTTCATTTATATCAAATATTTCGTCCTTAACCCTACTTGTTGCCAAATTATTAAAAATTACTGCTCCTATTCCAACTTTTTTTGCAACTTCTTCTTTATTTTCAAGATTTGGATTTTTTTCTAAAATTATTTCACTTGCTCTTTTTATTGTATCTTTAAGCAAATCTTCTATTTTTACAAAATTTCCTTCTCTTGTTGACATTTTGCCAGTTGGAAGTCTTACCATGCCATATGCTACATGCTCTAACCCTTTTGTATATTTTTCATCTAATCCTAATAATTTTGCAACTTCAAATATTTGTTTAAAATGTAGATTTTGTTCATAAGATGTAACATATATACATTTGTCAAAATCATATGTTCTTGCCCTATAAAGAATTGCTGCCAAATCCCTTGTGGCATATATTGTTGAGCCATTGGATTTACATACTATACAAGGAGTATCTATTCCTTTATCTGATAAATCTACAATTAAAGCTCCATCAGATTCTACTAATTTTCCAGTTTTCTTTAAGATATCTATTACCTCATCTGTTTTGTCTTCATAAAATGCTTCTCCATTCCATGAATCAAATTTGGTTCCAAGTAAATCATAAATTTTTTGAAATTCTTTTATACTTAAGTCTCTAAATTCCTTCCAAACTTTTACTGAATATTCATCTTTTTGTTCAAGTAATCTAAAGTTTTCTCTACATTGATTTAGAACTTTTTCATCTTCTTTACAAAGAATATTTATTTTTTGGTAAATCTCAGCAAGTTTATCTATTGGATTTTGGGTTAAATCATAATCTTTACCCCATCTTTTATATCCTTCTATTAATTTTCCAAATTGAGTCCCATAGTCTCCTAAATGATTTATGCCTGTTACATTATAACCTAAATATTTATAAATATTGTATAATGCTCCACCAATTACTGTAGTTTTTAAATGACCTATGTGAAAAGGCTTCGCAATATTAGGGCTTGAGTAATCTATTACTATGTTTTTACCGTTCCCTTCAGTAGAACTTCCATAGTATTCATTATTTTCCGCTTCTTCTAAAACTTCTTTAATTAGCAAATTTTTATTAATATAAAAATTTATATATCCTCCAGCAATTTCTATTTTTTGAATTTTGTTTTCATCTATTTCTATTTTTTCTTTTATTTCGTTTGCTATAACAGGAGGTGCTTTTTTTAGAGTTTTTGCTAATTTAAAACATGGAAATGCATAATCCCCGTTTGCTTTATCTTTTGGAATTTCTATATACCCCAATATTTCTTCCTCAGAAATATTGGTTGCTTTTGAAATTCCTACCCCAATTTCTTGTTTAAAATTTATCATTATTTATTCTCCATTTCTGTTGCAGTTAATTTTATTTATTTTCATCTTCAAAGTAATCAAGCATCATTGCTTTTTTTACTTTTTTCATTGTCTTTTTAGCTTCTTGTCTTGCTTTTTCAGTTCCTTCTTTTAAAACTTTTTCTATTATTTCTGGGTGTTCTTCTAAATATGCTCTTTTTTCTCTAATTGGTCTTAAAAATTCAATGATATTTTTGGCAAGTTGTTTTTTACAAGCAACACATCCTCTTTTTCCAGCTTTACATTCTTCACATACTGTTTTGCATGTATCTTCAGAACTAAACAATTTATGATAATATGAAACCATACATATATCTGGATTTCCTAAATCATCTTTTTTTATTCTATTTGGATCAGTTTTGGCACTCATAACTTTTTTAGTTATTTCTTCTTCAGAATCTGAAAGATAAAGTGCATTTCCTAAAGATTTTCCCATTTTCTCATTTCCATCTAAACCTTTAATTCTCTTATTTTTAGATAGATATATTTGAGGTTCTTTTAATACTTCGCCATAAATTGAATTAAATTTTCTTACAATTTCTCTACATTGTTCTATTAATGGCTCTTGGTCTTCTCCTGTTGGAACAATTTCTCCATTTAATACAGTAATGTCTGCTGCTTGACTTACAGGATAACCTAAAAATCCATATGTAACACTTTCTCCAAATAAATCCTTTTTTTGTGCAATTTCTGTTTTTACTGTTGGATTTCTTTGTAACCTAGATATTGTAACAAGGTTAGAGTAAAAGACTGTAAGTTCAGCAGTTTCTGGTATCATAGATTGTATGTAAATTGTAGTTTTTTCAGGGTCAATTCCACAAGATAAATAATCTATAACTAATTCTCTAACATTTTTTCTAACCTTTTCAGGGTTATTAAAATTATCTGTTAAAGCTTGGACATCTGCTATTAAAATATATTGCTCATATTCATCTTGAAGTTTAACTCTATTAACTAAGGACCCAAAATAATGTCCTATATGAAGTCTCCCTGTTGGTCTATCTCCTGTAACTATTCTTTTCTTTTCCATATCTTACTCCTTCCTTTTTCATTTAGCGGTCTATTTAGGCCGTCCTTTTCTTATCACTTTTTCCGTCCCCAAATGCATCACTTAGTTATTTCATATCCTTGAGCTGTATCTTTTATTTGAAAGCCTTTGCTTATTATTTCATCTCTTATTTTGTCTGATTCTTCCCAATTTTTATTTTCTCTTGCTTGTTTTCTCTTTTCAGCTAAATCTATTATTTCTTGTGGTATTATGTTTTCTTGCTTTCTATAATTTTTTAAATCAAATCCTAATACTTCATCAAATTTTAAAAGTAAATTTGCTAATGTTTTTGATTTATTTGGATTTTTTACTATATCCCATATTACACTCATAGCAACTGGCATATTTAAATTGTCATTTATTGCTTCTAAAAATTTTTGTTCGTACTCATTAATTTGTTCTTCATCTATATTTGCTGTTCCCTCTAAGTGTGCTAAATATCCTTCTCTTAATCTGTTTAAAGCAATCTTTGCTGAATCCATTGCATCAAATGTAAAGTTTATCGGTGTTCTATAATTTGATGTAAAATTAAACATTCTATATACTTGTGGCTCATAACCTCTTTTTTCTAAATCCTCTAACGTATATAAATTATTTAAACTTTTTGCCATTTTTCCGCCATCTACTGTTAAAAAGTCTACATGCATCCAATAATTTGCAGGAATATGTCCTGAAAATCCTTTACTTTGAGCTATTTCATTTTCATGGTGTATTGGAATATGATCCATTCCACCTGTATGAATATCAAATAAATCACCTAAATATTTATATCCCATTGCTGAACATTCTAGGTGCCAACCTGGGTAACATTTTCCAAAAAATGAATCCCATTTCATTATGTGATTTTCTGGTGCTTTTATCCATAATGCAAAATCTGATATATTTTTTTTGCCATTATCAAATTCTACTCTTGCACCTGCTTTTTGGTCTTCTACATTTCTGTTTGATAATACACCATATTTATCTAATTTTGATGTATCAAAATATATTGTGTCTTCTGTTTCATACGCATATCCGTTTTCTATTATTTTCTTAACATATTCTTCCATTACATCTATATGTTCTGTTGCTCTTGCAATTATTTCTGGTCTATCTATATTTAATTTATCTATGTCTTTTAAAAAAGCATCTAAATAAAAATTTGCTATTTCAAATGGGTCTTTGTTTTCTCTTCTTGCTGCCTTCATCATTTTGTCTTCACCTTCGTCTGCGTCTGAAACTAAATGACCAACATCTGTTATGTTCATTACATGTTTTAATTTATATCCATTATATTTTAAAACTCTTCTTAAATTATCCATAAATAGATAAGCTCTTAGGTTTCCAATATGAGCATAATAATATACTGTTGGACCACATGAATATAATCTAACTTCCTCTTTATTTATTGGCTCGAACTTTTCTTTTTTTCTAGTTAGAGTATTGTAAAAATATATATCCATTTCATTTCATCCCTTTCTCTTGTAATAATATATTATTGTTGGGGACAGAAGTATGCTTTTTTTCTTAAGTCCCCAAAAGCATCAATTAGCATCTGTTGTTTTATTTCCGCCTGCTGTATTTCCGCCTGATGCTGTATTTCCTTCTCCACCATCTGAAGAACCTTCGTCTGGGTTTTTATCTTCAGCTGGTGGCTTTGTGTTTCCTGAAGATTTTTCTTTAACTGTAATTTTTCTTGTAGCAGTTGCTGTCTTTCCTCTTGAATTTTTAACAGTATATGTTACTGTATATTCTCCAGGCTTAGACATATCTACTCTTGCTTTTATTTCAATTTTATTCGATATATCTCCATCTATTTCATCACTAGCAGTAGCTCCCTTTTCATTATACGTGTCTCCAACATTTAATGTTAAACTTGCTTCACCAATTAATTTAATTGTAGGAGCACTATCTTTTTTATCATCTTCTTTTGAAGAATTTGACTTATTGTGTAATGTACAAGTTTCCGTCGGTGGTGTAGTAGATGATGAACTTAAGCTTTTCCATATACCTAATCTTTCTTTTTCTACTGTATATGAGAAATATTTTGTAATTACATCTGGACAATATTCATTTGCTAATAAATTTGTTTCGTTACAAATTTGTGCTGAACTCGAATGAGCATCACAATCTCCTGGAACAGTTCCTTCTATAAATACTTCTTGATATGTATTTGTACATTTACTTGTTGCTTTTTTACCTGAATCTTTACATATTGTTGCAGACACAATTCCAGAAGGTCTTTCAAATGAAGTTTTATCTTTTCCAGAATGAACTTTGCTCATTACTGCACTCCAAATTTTTCCTGCTGTATTATCTCCTCCGTAAATTTCCTCATTTTTATCAAATCCATACCAACAACTTGCTGTATAGTAATTTGTGAATCCACATAGCCATCTATCATAATATTCATTTGTTGAACCTGTTTTTGCCGCTACATCTATTCCAGGGATTTTACAATATGTAGCAGTACCTGATTGAACAACAGATTGCATAAGATTTTTTATAATATACGCAGCTTGTTCAGATATTACTTGTTCAGAGTTTTGTTCTTGTGCTCCATCTAAAACTACATTTCCATCTGAATCTGTAACTTTAGTATAAAACATTGGTCTTCTATATACTCCATTGTTTGCAATAGTTCCATATGCACCTGCCATTTCTAATGGACTTATACCATTTGTAAATCCACCAATTGATGTTGCAGGTAATGCTGCATCATTTACTTCATCTAAAGTTGAAACTCCCATCTTTTTCAAGTAATTCATTGTTTTTTCTGTTCCTAGTTCAGCTACTACTTTTATAAATGGTATATTTTGAGATGTGGTTAAAGCACTTCTTATAGATATTAATCCCTTAAATGCATTATAATCTTTTGGTTCCCATTTACCAGCAAATTGAGTTGCATTATCATCATATATTGTTGCTGCTGTAATTACACCTTCATTTATTCCTGGAACTAAAGATGTAAGTGGTTTTATTGAAGAACCTGTTTGTCTAGGGCTTTGTGTTGCTCTATTTAATCCTCTTGATTCTGTTTTTTCTCCAAGTCCACCAACAACACCTACTACATTTCCTGTTGCGTTGTCTATTATAACCATTGCAGATTGAGATGTAGCACCTTCTACCTTTTTAGATTTTTTTGTATAGGTACTTGCTTTTTGCACCATAACTTCATCCATTTTTGCTTGTAGCGCTGTATCTTGTGTTGAATAAATTGTAAGTCCACTACTATATACATAAACTGATGCTAGGTCTTTTGATATTTCTTTTTCTTTAGCAATATCTTCAATTACTTGTGCAATTGTTGCATCTGTATGATAAGAATATATGCTTCCTAATGATTCTGCTTTTTGGAATTTTAATCCCTCATCAACCTCAACACATGCTCCATCATAGTCTTCCTGTTGTATCATGCCTAGTTCAAGCATTTTGCTTAATACAGTTTTTGTTCTGTTTTTTATTTTTTCAGAATTATCTGTTTCTCCAAATGGATTATATGAATTTGGAGAATGGTTAATTCCTGCTAAGTAAGCACATTCAGCTAAGTCTAAATCTTGAGCTGATTTGTTAAAATAGTATTCAGAACCAATTTCTACACCTAAGTTGTTTGTTTTTCCTCCAACAAATATAATATTTAAATATAATTCTAATATTTGCTCTTTAGAAATCATTCTTTCTATTTGATATGCTTTTGCCCATTCTTTTACTTTTCTAATTACACCTTCTTTTCCTGACTTTTCGTCATCTTTAGTTATATTCTTAACTAATTGTTGTGTAATTGTACTACCACCAAAAGAAGAGCTTCCTCTATGAATTATGTACTGAAAAATCGCTGCCGCAGTCCTTTTAAAATCTACTCCTTGATGTGAATAAAATCTTTCGTCTTCTATTGCAATATAAGCATTTTTTAAATTATCTGGCATTTGGTCAAGTCTAATTATTTTTCTATTTTCGTCTCCACTTAATTCTGCAAGTTTTTCTCCATTACTATCTACAATTAGAGAATTAGAACCGCCAATAACTAATTCTTCTTCAGAAATTTTAAACTCTTCTCCCCATCCACCATAAAGCATGCCTATTAGTATTCCAGCAGCTACTACAACTACTAGAAGAATTAATACAAAAAATAGTTTAATCATTAAAGATATTTTAGGATGTTTTTTAGAAAATTTTATTTTTTCTTTTTTGCTTTTTTTATTTTTATTATTATTTTTACCTTTATTATTACTCATTTTTTTGTCCTCCTTTAGACTTCTACATTATATTATAATTTAATAAAAAAAGCAAGCAATTTTAATATAATCCATTTTTAATAGTTACTATTCATTATTTACAATCTTGAAATTAATAAAATTTTCATAAAAAGCTTTGTCCTTTACTTTTTCACAGAAATTCTACACATTTTTTATGGCTCCTTTCCAAGACAAGCTTGAACTCTTTCCATAAAAAATGTAAGAATTTCTAATTCAAAGCACTCCAGCGCTTTTACTCAAATTTTATTAATTTCAAGATTATAAACTATAAATTGTAACTTATTATCTAAAAGTTTATATTTATATATTTTGAAGTGAATTGGGGGGACCGTTTTAGAAAATGTTATGAGCAAAGCGAATTACA
>CANRQH010000049.1 GCA_947632745.1 uncultured Clostridia bacterium
CCTAATTCATAAACATCTGCAATAATTAATTTATTATCTAATTTTATATTAGTATGATGATTAAAAAAATTAAGTGAGCCCTTCACAAATGGAATTAATTTTATTCCAAATTTCTTGGTTTTTTCATCTTCTTTTAAAATATTATATAAATCTTCTAAAATTGGCATATCATCATTTGATTTAAATTTTTTTGAAATAATATTATTTTTATTTTCATTGTATAAACTTTCATCATCAAAAGTTATATTTTTTAATTTATAAACTTCTATTATTTTTTCTTCTAACAATGCTTTTTCTTCTTCATTTAATTCACCAAAAATCAAATTAAAAAATCCAATAAGTTTTGAAATTTTAGTTGCTAAATATCCTTGTTCTCCTTCTTCTAGAGATTCTTCCCTAATGTCTAATACATTTATATATGATTTAGAAGAAGGTCCTATTTTTATTTCAGTACCATTTAACTCTTTTGCTAAATTTATATATTCTCTTTCTGGATCTATTACATATTGCTCTATACCAAGTAATCTATACCTTAATATTAGTAATTTTGTATAAAAAGATTTTCCAGCACCTGATGTTCCAAATATACACATATTCGCATTTTTATATTTTTCTGTATTATATCTATCAACAAAAATTAGTGAATTGTTATAAATATTTTTTCCAATGAATATTCCATTTTCATCAAATATTGTTGAAGATATAAATGGATATGTGGCTAGCAATCCTGATGTTAGTATATTCCTTCTAGCTGAATTTTTTATATCAATATTATTTTCCATTAATGGTATTGAACTTATAAATAATTGTTCTTGCCTAAAATTTGCTCTTCTTGTTTGCATTCCTTTACTTGCTAATTGACCTTCTATATTATTTAAATAATATTCTAAATCTTTTATGTTGTTTGCAAATATTTCTATATAGATATACAAAAAATATAAATCTTCATTATTAACTTGCATTTCTTTTCTTATATATTTTGCGTCATTATAAGTATAAATTGCAAGGTCAATATCTTGCCTATTGGGATTATTGTCCTGTATCTCAACTCCCACGTTCCCTATATGATAAGTCAATTCTTTTATAGTTTTATACTGGTCTTGCTTTTCATAAAACATAGATATGTTCATATTAATATTTGTTTCTAATAAATTTTTTAGTAACAATTCATTTTGTTCTCTATAATAATTTACTACTATTAAACCACCATAAAATAAATTATCTATTTCTAAATATTTTGGATTTTTTAAATTTATATATGATGGTGCAATTTCATCTTGAAAATTTATTGCTCCTCTTAAAAAATTATTTTTTTCTTCAATATCAGTTTTTTTATTTTCATATTTTTTTATTTTATTAAGAAATTTTTTATTTAATATATTTATTTTTTTCACCTCTTTTTCTATTCTCATTTTTTTATTATTTAAAATATTTTTTCTTTATAATCATTTTTAAAATATATTTATTTATTTTTTAATTAATAATTTTATTTTAAAAATAATCTAGAATTTAAAAAAATATTTAATATTTCTTTTACATCTTTTTTAGAATTAAAATCTTGAACTTGATTTCCACATCGAAATAAACATTCTTTTATTTTAAAATATTTTTCGTTTAAAGTTTGAAAAATATTTTCCTCACTATCTTCATTTTCATTTGAAATGATTATATAAAAATTTTTGGTTGATGAATTTTTTATTGAGTTGTATTTTTGTATATAATCAAAATAACTTTTTGCTATTTCTTCTAAATATTTTTTGTTTTCTCTTTTTAGGTTTTCCCTAATGTTTTCCATGTTTTTATCCAAGTTTTCTTTGCTACTTTGAATTATAATTTGAATGTCAAAGTTACATGTTTTTAAAAATATTTTGTATGAATTTAAGATTGCTTCTTTTTCTAAATTTGATTTTAAATTAAAATTTATCGGATCAACTTTTATTATTTTTACATACTTTTTATTTTTCAATTTTAGAATTCCGTTTTCAAATATTTTTTCTATCGGTATCCAATCTTGTGTTGTAATTTTATTTTCTTCTATATTTTTTATTTAAAATTCCCCCTTTTTTTATATGAATTATTTTTATAAATCAATTTTTTAATTTAATAATTTAGTTTTAAAAAATAAAATTTTAAAGATTTTAATTTATACTATAAAAATATGACAAAAAACTTTTTTCTAATTTAGAATTATTATAATATAATTTTTCTAAATGTCAAGTAAAATCGTTCGACAAAATTCGACATTTAAAAATTTTTTTCTTTTTTAGTATATATTTTTTTATTTTGTAAATAATATATTTTAGTAAGGTTAATAACAGTTGTTCCAAGAGAGTTATTAGATTAATTAGATTTAGTTTAATAATTTTCGGACGAAGATGTATAATAGTTTTTTGTTATAAAGATTATTATATTTCGGAGATAAAAATATATTATTTGTCGGCAAGCTATGGGTTTATGTGGTTACAAGGTAGGTAATATATTCGAGATAAGATTGTTTTTATATTTCTTAATGATTTTTAGTAGTCCCACGCTTGGATGAATTAAGTTATTAAAAGTGTATTCATGGTCGAGTGAATGATTAATAATTTTGGTTTATAGTTTATTTATATAGCAATATATATTAGATTAGACAATTAGGGTTATTAGTTTTAGCAGAGATTGTTATTAGCTTTACTGGAGAATTAAAGAGCATATTGAAAATTCAATATGCTCTTTAATTCGTTTAAAATTTTCTTCTTACAATAAAAATTTCTAACACTTTTTTTATCAAAAATTTGATTGAATGTTTTTTATCAATTTTTATACATCTAAATTTTTAACATATTTAGCATTTCCTTCAATAAACTCACGTCTTGGTTCAACTTCGTCACCCATTAAAACCGTAAATATTTCGTCAGCTTTTATAGCATCATCCATAGTTACTTTTACTAGTATTCTAGATTCAGGGTTCATTGTTGTTTCCCATAATTGTTCTGGGTTCATTTCTCCAAGACCTTTATATCTTTGAATTGCTAATTGATCTCTTGGAATTCCTTTTTCCTCAAGTTCTTTATAAGCATTTTCCAAGTCTTCATCTGTATAACAATATACGTCATCTATTCCTTTTTTAGATAATTTATATAGTGGTGGTTGTGCTAAAAATACATTACCATTTTCTATTAAAGGTCTCATATATCTAAAGAAAAATGTTAATAAAAGAGTTCTTATGTGTGCACCATCAACATCTGCATCTGCCATTATTATTACTTTTCCATATCTTATTTTTGTTATATCAAAATCAGCACCAATTCCTGCACCAATAGCAATAATTACTGGATTTAATTTGTCATTTCCATATATTTTGTCAGCTCTTGCTTTTTCAACATTAAGCATTTTTCCCCATAGTGGTAAAATTGCTTGGAAACGTCTATCTCTTCCTTGTTTTGCACTACCTCCTGCTGAATCTCCCTCAACTATATATACTTCACATTCTTCTGCTACTTTGCTACTGCAATCTGCAAGTTTACCTGGAAGTGTAGTTGATTCTAAGGCTGACTTTCTTCTTACTAATTCCCTAGCTTTTCTAGCTGCTTCTCTTGCTCTTGATGCACTTATACACTTCTCTAAAATAGCTTTTGCAACATTTGGGTTTTCTTCTAGAAAGCTTGACAAAGCATCATTTACCATGCTCATTACTACACCTGTAACTTCACTATTCCCTAGCTTTGTCTTAGTTTGTCCTTCAAATTGAGGCTCTTTTACTTTAACAGATACTACTGCTGTAATTCCTTCTCTTATATCTTCACCTTGCAAGTTCCCATCTTTTTCTTTTAATATGTTGTGATTTCTTGCATAGTCGTTAAACACTTTGGTAAGAGAACGCTTAAATCCTTCTAAATGTGTTCCTCCTTCTACAGTATTTATATTATTTACAAATGTATATATATTTTCTGAATATGATGTTGTGTATTGTATAGCAATTTCAACTGGAACTTCTCCATCTTTTTCTATATATATAGGTTTTGCATTTATTTTTTCTTTGTTTTTATTTAAAAATTCAACAAAAGATATAAGTCCACCTTCAAAACAAAAGTCTGCTTTTTTTACTTCTTCCCCTCTTTGGTCTTCAATTGTTATTCTTAAGCCTTTTGTTAAAAACGCTATTTCCCTAAATCTTGTCTCTAATGTTTCATAATTGTATTCTGTAGTTTCAAAAATTGTGCCATCTGCTAAAAACCTTACTTCCGTTCCGGTTTCATTGGTTTCTCCTATTTTTTGTATTTGCTCTACTGTTTTTCCTTTTTCAAATCTCATTTTATATATTCCGCCATCTCTTTTTACTGTAACTTCTGTCCATTCAGATAGAGCATTAACAACAGAAGCACCAACTCCATGAAGTCCACCTGAAACTTTATATCCACTATCTCCACCAAATTTTCCTCCTGCATGAAGAACAGTATATACTGTTTCCAATGTAGAAAGTTTTGTTTTAGGGTGAATTTCTACAGGTATTCCTCTTCCATTATCGGTTACTTTTATTACATTTCCTTTTTCTATTACAACATTTATTTCTGTACAATATCCTGCTAATGCTTCATCAACACCATTGTCTACAATTTCATATACTAAGTGATGAAGTCCTCTAACAGATGTACTTCCTATATACATACCAGGTCTTTTTCTTACGGGATCAAGTCCTTCAAGAACTTGTATTTGTTCAGCTCCATATTTATGATCATACTTTTCCATTCTTTTGTCCTTCCCTTCTTTTTTGTTTGCAAAAAATTTTTCTTTATATATCATAATTGTATTTTTAAAATTTGTCAAATAATTTTTTATAAAAAATTTTTAAAATTTTATTTTTCTTTTTTCTTTTTTAAAAAATATCTTTTAGTTTTTTAATTTTTATTTTTCAAAAATTTCTCCATTTATAACATTAAAAATTTTCCCATCAATATTATTTAATAATAATTTATCTGTACATGTAATAATTACTTGTGTATCTTTTATATTTTCCATAAAATTATTTCTTCTTTTTTCATCTAGTTCAGACATAAAATCATCTAATAATAAAATTGGATTTTCTCCTATTTCATCATTTATTACCTGAAGTTCTGAAATTTTTAAAGAAAGTACTGCTGTTCTATGTTGTCCTTGAGAGCCATACACATTAACTAATATATTATTTATAAAAATTTGAAAATCATCTCTATGTATTCCTCTTGTTGTATACCCTTTTATAATATCTAATTTTCTTCTTTGATTTAATAATTCTTTATATTTTTTTTCATCTAAACAATCTGTTAAATATTCTATTTTTATTTCTTCTTTATTTCCTGTTATATTATCATGAATTTTTTTTATTTTATTTTTTATTTTTTCTATAAATTCTTTTCTATATTCAGAAATTATTTTTCCATATTTAATTAATTGTTCATCCCAAATTTCTAACATATCTTCATTTGCATTTTCTAATTTTATTTTTTTTAAATAATTATTTCTTTCTTCTAATGTTTTTTTATATAAACTACATGTATACATATATTTAGGTCTTAATTGACTAATCATAATATCTAAAAATTTTCTTCTATTTTCTGGTCCACCTTTTAAAATATTTATATCATCTGGAGTAAAAATTACAACATGAATATTTCCTAATAATGAACTTAATTTTTTTAATTTAATTTTATTTAAATAAATATTTTTTTTATTTTCTAAATTAATTTTTATATTTCCATCTCTATCTGATTTTTTAAAATTAATTTCTAAATTTGCACATTTTTCTCCAAATTTTATTAATTCAATATCTTTATTTGTTCTAAAGGATTTTCCTATTCCAAATAAAAAAAGTGCTTCTATAATATTTGTTTTTCCTTGTGCATTTTCCCCATAAAAAATATTTATATTTTTATTAAAATTAATTTCTAAATTTTCGTAATTTCTAAAGTTATTTATTGTTAGATTTTCTATCCACATTTTCTCTCTCCATCATCATTTACTATTATTTTATCTTATATTTGACATTTTTATTTGTTTATATTTTTTAATCTCTTTTTTTCTTCATTTTTCTTTTAAAATGTATTTTTCTCTTTTATTTTCAAATTAAATCATCTTTTATTTTTTATTTTTTATATTTTTTATTAATATATAATTTATTTATTTTAATATAAAAATCGCTTATTTTGGATTTTCACGCGTCGAATTTTTTTTATTTTAAAAATTTTCAAATAATTATCCACAATTTGTTAAACTTTTGTGGATAATTGTTTCATTTTTTTATAAAATAAGGCAAGAGTTTTTGCTCTTACCTATTTTTTTATTCTCCTTTTAACCTAATTGGTAAAATCATATATACGTAATCATTGTTTTCAACAGATTTTATTAAACATGGTGATACATTTGTACCAAATTCTATATAAATTTCTTCTTCATCTATTGCTTTTAAGCTGTCTAAGAAATATTTTGGGTTAAATCCTGCTTCTAAATTTTGTCCTTCTGTTGATATAAACACTTCTTCTTTTGCGTCTCCTGTTTGGTTTGTACATAATATTGTTAATTTTCCAATATCTACAGAAACTTTAACTGGATATTTTTTTTCTTTTTCTATTGTTGAAGATGAAATTAAACTAATTCTTTCAAAACTATCTTGTAAATTATTTTTTTCTACTCTAATTCTTGTTTGCCAATTTTTAGGTATTACTGTTTCATAATTTAAAAATTCTCCATCTAGAATTCTTGTAACTACTTTACAATTTTCCATTTCAAATACTGCTTGATTTTTAGATACTCCTATTTTAACTGTTTCAAATGATTCTGTCAAAATTTTATTAACTTCATTTAATGTTTTTGCAGGTATTACTGCTTTAAAATCGTTTACCTGAACTGGTATATTTAATGTTCTTAATGCTAATCTGAAACCATCTATTGCAACAACATTTAATTTATTATCTTTTATTTCAAATAAACATCCTGTAAAAATTGGTCTATTTTCTTCTGTACTTACAGCAAATATTGTTTTTCTAATCATATTTTTTAATGCGCTTTGCTCTATACTTATAGAATTTTCTACTTCTATCTTAGGAAGTTCTGGAAATTCTTCTGGATTCATAGTTGCAAGTTTATATAATGCTCCTTCACATTCTATAGTTAATAAATTATTATCATTAACACTTATGTTTATTTCTGAATCTGGTAATTTTCTAATTATTTCTGTAAACATTGTAGCATTTACTACTATACTTCCTTGTTCTTTAACTTCACATTCCATAACATATTCTATACCAAGTTCTAAATCATATGTTGTAAGTTTTATTTCATTATCATTTGTTTGAATAAGTATACCTTCTAATATAGGCATTGTTGTTTTAGAAGCTACTCCTTTAACTACGGAATTAAGTGCTTTTATAATTTTATCTTTATAACAAACAAATTTCATTTTTTATTATCCTTTCATTTCGCTTTTTATTTTTAATATTAATATAATATATTTAGTAGTAGTAGTAGTAGGTATTGTGTAAAGTGTGGAAAACTATGTGGAAACATTGCGCCCGTAGAAAAAATTATATGGATAATTTTGTGGATAACTAGGTACTTTTTTCCACAGTTTCAACTTTTTTTGTGGAAAATTAGTTATAAACACTTTTTAAACAGCTTATCCACATAGTATCTGTGGATAACGAATCAATGCTTTCCGTAAGAAGAGAAAGATTTTTTTATAACGAACGAAAATTTATCCAAACAAAAATTTTTAAAATTTTTTGTTTTTATTAATATATATTTAAATTTTTAATTTTCAACATTCAAAATTATGTTTTTAACACTTTCCACAATTAATTTTGTATTTGTTTTTACTTTTATCTCATTTGAAATTTTTTTATATGCATGCATAACTGTTGAGTGGTCTCTCTTTCCAAAATCTATACCAATCTGAGGAAAACTCATGTTAGCTACTTCTCTACATAAGTACATTGCGATTTGTCTTGGAAAAGCTACATCATTAGAACGTTTATTTCCAGATAAGTCTTTTTTATCTATGCTAAAGTATTTTGCAACTGTTTCCTGGATGTATTCTGAAGAGATTACTTTTTCCTTTTTTGAAATAAATTCATTTATAACATTTTCAGCAAGTTCTATTGTAATTGGGCTATGTGTAAGTGAAGCACGCGCAACAATTTTGTTAAAAACTCCTTCTAGCTCTCTAATGTTTGAATCTATTTTTGTTGCAATGTCTGCTAAAATAATATCATCTATAATTATATTTTCATCTAATGCTTTTTTTCTTAATATTGCTACTCTTGTTTCATAATCTGGACATGATATATCTGCTAAAAGTCCCCATTCAAATCTTGATTTAAGCCTTTCTTCTAAAAATGGTATGTCACGAGGAGGTTTATCACTAGAAATTATTATTTGTTTTCCATTTTCATATAAAGTATTAAATGTATGGAAAAATTCCTCTTGCACTCTTTCTTTATTTGCAATAAATTGTATATCATCTATTAAAAGAGCATCTGCTGAACGATATTTATTTCTAAATGGGTCATTTTTTCCATCTCTAATAGAATTTATTAAGTGATTTGTAAATTTTTCAGATGTTACATATACTATATTCATTGAACGATTATTTTGAAAAATCCTATTTCCAACTGCTTGCATTAAGTGAGTTTTACCTAAACCAACTCCCCCATATATAAATAATGGATTATATGTTTTTGCTGGATTATCTCCTACTGCAAGAGCTGCAGCATGTGCAAAACGGTTATTATTTCCAACAACGAAGGTTTCAAATGTATATTTTGGGTTTAAACTAGGATTTAAATAGTCTGATTCTTCATCTATATCTTCTTTTTTTGATGAAAATATTACTTCATTTGTATCTTTTTCTTTTTTATCATTTTCTAAAGAATGTACTGAGAACGTGTATTCCCTATTCGTAATGTCTTTAATAGTATCTAAAACTAAACTTGCATATTTGTGTTCAAGTGCATCTTTTTTTAAATTACCATCACATTGAAAAACAATATGTGAATCATCAATTTTTTCTATTATTAATGGTTCAATATATGTTGTATATGAAATATTTGCAAGCTCCGGTTTTAGCCTCTTTCGTATGCTTTCCATTAGTTCGTTTTTATCTATATTGAAGTTCATACAACATCTCCTTTCTATGAAAATTTACATCAAAAATGTAACCAAATTATGTTTATTAAACAAACAAAAATTCTTTAAAGTTATCCACAAAGTTATTCACATGTGTTGATAAGTTTGTAATATTTTAGTAAAAAACAATCCAATTCTCGAACATATTTTTATACCTTGAAACAAAGCACCCATAAGCATTTGAAACTATTAAATAATACTGAAATATTTTTGAAAAATATGTTTAAAAATATAAAAAATGATTGTGGAAAACTTGTGCATAACTTTTAAAAAATTTACAAAAAATTTTTTTTATATCGATAAATGTGTTATACAACATTTTCTATGAAAATGCAACAAATTTTTTGAAAAAATATATAAAAAAACTTTAAAGACCGTATTTCCTTAGAAGTTTAGGTTACAGGATAATAGTTTTTAATAAAAAAATAGCGAGCCTTCTTAGAAATAGAAGGCTCGTTTAATAATCAGAAAGC
>CANRQH010000050.1 GCA_947632745.1 uncultured Clostridia bacterium
AAGTACATAAAATTTTAAAATGTCATTATTTTGACAAAGATTTAGAAGAATATTTAAAATTAAAACAAGAGTATGAAACAAAAGAAAAAAGCAAAATAAAAGAATATGCAATAAAAAAGTGAAGCAAAAGAAAAAGCAAAAAATAAAAAATTAAAAAGTAAAATAGAAAAGGAAATAAATATATGAATAAAGAAAAAATACTACCAATATTTTTTGCAGTAGATAATTACTATATACCATTTTTATCAGTAACATTAAAATCATTATCTGACCATGCAAGTAAAGATAATATATATGTAATAAAAATATTATATACAGATATAAATGAGGAAAATAAAGAAAAAATAAAAAAATACGAAAAAGAAAATATAAGTATAGAATTTGTTGATTTAAACTATTATATAGACAAAATAAAAGGAAAACTATATACTAGGGACTACTACCAAAAATCAACATATTTTAGGCTATTTATACCAGATTTATATCCACAGTACAATAAGGCTCTATATTTAGATTCTGATACATTAATATTAGATGATATAGCAAATTTATATAATATAGATATAGGAAATAACTTACTTGGTGCAATTCCAGACAAAGCAGTTCAAACTGTACCAGAATTTCAAGAATATGTTGAAAAAGTAGTTGGGGTTGCAAGTTATAAAAAATACTTTAATGCAGGAATTTTAGTAATGAATTTAGATGAACTTAGAAAGTTCAAATTTCAAGAAAAATTTTTGTATTTATTAGACACAATAAAATACTCTGTTGCACAAGACCAAGATTACTTAAATAGACTATGTAAAGGTAGAGTTAAAATAATAAATGAATCATGGAATGTAATGCCAATAGACCATTTAAAAGTAAACCTTGAAAATATAAAATTAATACATTATAATCTAAATTATAAACCATGGCATTTTGATAATATTTTATATAAAGATTTCTTTTGGGATTACGCAAAAAAGACAGAATATTATCAAGTTATAAAAAACATTAAAGATAACTATACAGAAGACCAAAAATTTAATGATTTAGAAACTACAAAAAAACTTATAGAACTTGCAAAAAAAGAGTCAGACTGTGTAGGAGACGATAGAAATATAAAATAGGAGAGAGAGCAAAATAAAATGGAAAAATCGCCTGATAGATTACGAGTATTAGAAAAAATAAAAGAATTAGAAATGCAAGGAAAATTTGACATAGATGCAGAAGAAGACCCGCCTACAGTGCCTTTAGAGCCAAATGAAATAGAATTTGTAAAAAATAAAAGAAAAGACAAATTAAAGGCAAATGGAGCAACATGGATTGCAGAAAAATATGTAAATAACCTTGTTAGAAAAAATAAATTAATAATAAAAGATGTAGTAGGATTAGAAAACTTAAAAAATATAGAAGGTGGAGCAATAATTACATGTAACCACTTTAATCCTTTTGACTGTTTTACAGTAGAAAAGGTGTTTAGAATGACTGAGCATAGCAAGAAAAAAACACTTTATAAAATAATAAGGGAGGGAAATTACACAAACTTTCCAGGATTTTATGGATTTTTATTTAGAAACTGTCATACTTTACCTTTAAGCACTAACAAGCAAACAATGATAAAACTTCTAAAATCTGTAGATGAAATATTAGCAAATGGTGATTTTATATTAATTTATCCAGAACAAAGCTTATGGTGGAATTATAAAAAACCAAAACCACTAAAAAGTGGAGCATTTAGATTTGCGTCTAAAAACAATGTTCCTATTGTCCCAATATTTATAACAATGAAAGAAACAGATATAATAGGGGATGATGGATTTCCTATTATGGAATATTACGTACATATAGAAAAACCAATATATAAAGATGAAAATTTATCAGAAAAAGAAAATTCTGAAATAATGAAAAATAAAAATTACGAAATATGGAAAAAAATATATGAAGATTTCTATCAAATGCCACTAGAATATTTATGTGATAACGATATATTAAAGGAAAAAATATATGGATAAAAATAGAGTTATATATTACGAAGACGAGCTAAATGATGAATTTTCTGAAGCGAAAATTACTCCAATAGATATTGATGAAAACTATGTATATATTCATAAAAATATAATTTGGAAAATTTGTAGTTTAATTGTAAATGTAATATTGTTTTTTATAAAAATAATATATCCTAAAGTAAAATTTAGAATAAAATATGTTGGAAAAGAAAAGCTAAAACAATACAAAAATACAGGCTATTTTGTATATGCAAATCATACTCAGCCTTTTGCAGATACATTTATTCCAAGTAATCCAATTTTTCCAAAAAAGAACTACTTAATAGTAAACCCGGAAAATGTGTCTATGAAAGGCTTACAAAAGATAGTTCAAATGGCAGGGGCATTGCCAATTCCTAGCAATAAAAAAGCAATGAAAAATTTTTTAAATGCAATAAACACAAGAATAAAAGAAAAGGCAAGTATAACAATATACCCAGAAGCTCATATATGGCCATATTATACAAAAATAAGACCATTTAAGGCAGTATCTTTTAATTACCCAATAAATTTAGATGTTCCAACATTTTGTATGACAAATACATATCAAAAAAGAAAAAATGGCAAAATACAAATTGTAACATATATAGATGGACCATTTTTTCCAAATAAAAATTTAAGTAAACAAGATCAAAAGCAAGATTTAAGGGATAGGGTATATAATAAAATGGTAGAAAGATCTACAAACAGTAATATAGAATACATTAAATATATTAGGAGAAAATAAATAAGATGAATTCAAATCAAACACAATTAATAGAACCTAAAACTTTAATATACAAATTAAAAACATTTTTTATAAATAATAAATTACCGCTATTAACAGTAATCATTATAGGACTTATTACTCATTTTTATTTATACACTCATAATGTTATATCAACAGATGCATTGCAAGCAGGAAATTACTATGTAGCAGGTACTTGGGAGCTAAGTCTTGGAAGATGGGGCATAGCTTTTTTAAATATCTTAAAAGGTGGAATTGTAAATGAATTCTTAAACATATTAATTTGTTTAATATTGCTTGCATTAAGTAGCACAGTTGCTGTAAAAATTTTAAATATAAAAAGCAAAGCAATTTTTTTTTTAATTTCAGCTTTAATTGCAACAGCTCCACAGTTTGCAGAATCATTTATGTATATATATTGTGCTGATACATATTGTTTAGCAATGCTTACATCGTTGCTTTCTGTTTATTTTATGAGAAAAGAAAATAAGAGAGTTTATAATATAATTTCAGCAGTTATGATAATTATTACATGTAGTATTTATCAAACATATATTGGAATTACAGTTGGATTAACAATATTTCTTTCAATATTTGATATATTTGAACAAAAGGAAAATAAAGAAGTTTTAAAAAATGGACTTAGATATATAATTATAGAAATTTTAGGAATATTGCTATACTATGCAATTACAGTAGTTATACTAAAAATAACTGGAGTTTCATTTGCAAGTTATAGTGGTGCAGATAATATTGGAATATTAAATACAATAAAAAATCTGCATTTAAGTATTTTTGGAACTTACAAAACTTTTATAAAATATTTCTTTACAGACAAAATATTATATAATTCATATTGGAAGAGAAATATTATTAATTTAATAATATTCATAGTAACAGCTATTTCAGGAGTTTTAGTTGTAGTAAAAAATAAAATATATAAAGACAAAACAAAAATTATATTATTAATTATTTTTCTAATACTAATACCTGTTGGAACTAATATAATTTGCATTATGGCACCTGAAAGAGGAATTAACTTAATAATGGCAACATCACTTTTATTGGTATATTTGGCAATATTAAAAATATATGAATTATTAAAACAAAGTAATTTAGAAATTATATTAAAATATTTCATATTAGGAACAGTTTCAGTTCTATGCATAACTTATATATTTTCTAATAATGCTTCATATATGTGTAGGGAAGAAACATATCGAAATTATTATGTAACACAACTTGGAATTTTAACAAAAGTGCAAAATTTGGAAGAATACAGTCCAGATATGAAAATAATGTTTAGTGATACAATTAGGTTTGATGCTTCTCTTAAACAATATGCAAATGGATTTAAATCAAATGACTATGAAACATGGGACAACTTCCAAGGTATTTTAACTAATAAACATTTTTATAAAAGATATTTTGGAATTGATATAAATTTATGCACTCAAGAAGAATATGAAAATATAATTAATAGCGACGAATTTAAAGAGATGGAGATTTTTCCAAAAGAAAATTCTGTAAAAATAATTGATAACATTGTTGTTGTTAAAATTAGCAATAATAATATATTAGAATAAAATCAAGTATTTGTTACTGTTCAATGTTTATAATCTTTAAAATTAATAAAATTTTCATAAAAAGCTTTGTCCTTTACTTTTTCACAGAAATTCTACACTTTTTTATGGCCCCTTTCCAAGGCAAGCTTGAACTCTTTCCATAAAAAATGTAAGAATTTCTAGTTCAAAGCACTCCAGCGCTTTTACTCAAATTTTATTAATTTTAAGATTGTAAACTGTGAATTATCAAGTATTTTTTTAATATCCAACTTTTACGACTAAAGTGCCATCAATCATTTTTATAGAATCTTTACTTGGAAAGATATCCATTTGCATAAATTCTTCACTATTTGAAATATTTTCATAATTTTGAGTTGTATAAATATCTCTACCTAAACCTAAGTTATCTTGTAAAAATACTTGCCATGTCCATATATTTACATTACTTACATCAAAATTTGTTAATTTTAACAATCTTGGGTTATGCAAGCTAAAATTCATTCTACCCATAATGCAAATTGGAGTTTCATTTGTAATTCCCTCAGTATTTTCAATTCTTTCTATAATTCTATTTCCGAACTGCTGACATTTGTTTATTGTACAAAGAAGTTGCAATATATGTTGCGTTATTTGTTAAAATAAATGTCCATAAAGAAATTACTACAATTAAAACTGATACAACATTTAATTTATCAAATTTTACTAATTCAATTTGTTTTAATAATAAAATAATTGGTAAATACAAGCTAGATGACATTAATAAATCTATTTGTCTTTCTTGAACAATTATTTCTATAATACATGTAAAAATAGGGAACATCAATAATGTAATAGCCACAAATACTAATTTTAAAGGCGTTTTGTAAGTTTTATTATTTACTATTAAAATAATAAAATTAATTACTATAAGTGATAACATTACCATATTAAAAATATGTCTAAAAGTAAATTTAGTGTTTTCAATTATTGAATTTGTAAAGTTAAAATTATAAAAAGTAATATAAGCATTTTTTATTGAAGGTAATAAATTTTTTAAAGTTTCAAAACTTAAAACTTTGTTTCCGCCATTATATTCAGTAATATTTAAGTTTAAAATCTTTACAATTATAGTAAATAAAATGTAATAAATAACAACTCCTACAAGTAGAACTACAATATTTAATACATTTTTTTTGATTATCTCTTTAATTTCAAGTTCCTTTTTAGTACATATATCAATTAAAAATATTATTGCAAGTAAAGTTAAAATTACACCTAAATATGCTTGATAAAAGCCTAAAGTAAGAACTATGCAAATTAGTGATAATATAATATTTTTGGCATTTACCTTTTTACTAAGAAAATAAACAGAAAGCACAGAAAATAATAAGGAAAAAGTGTAGCTATCTGCAGTATAAGGGTACATAAGAGTTAAAGAAAATGTTGGAGTAACAACTAGCAAAAGTCCCATTAAAATTTTTATATAATTTTTCTTTACCTTAAGTATGTCAACTAATATAAGATTAGCAAATGAAGCGGTAGCTATTGCAATTATAGATGTTAAAGAAGAAGACACAACAGTTCCTCTTAGCATATCTATAAATGGAATAAGAAATCTTCCAAGTGATACTTCCCATCCTTTAGCTAAAAAAGAGCCATAATGCCAATATCCGTCATAAGCTAAAAGTTGCTTTGAATATAATGCAAAATGAACCATAAGTCCCAATATAAATGTTGTAAAAAATATTAATTTTCTATCATGATTAAACCATTTAGTTATTTTTTCTATAAAACTATCTATCATAAAACCACCATATCCTTTATTTTAATAATATAACAAATAATTAGCAAAAAGTAAATATATTTATTAAGATATAAGTTAAATACTTTGGGAAAATAATAAATAGGTAAATTGTAAAAGTAAAATATAATTGGAAAATAATAAATAAAAGGTAAAGATGCATTAAGTTTGCTTATTTAGGGATTTTATGGTATAATATAAGGAAAACCTGCAAAAATTTTTCTTTTTGTATTTTTAAAAAGAAAGAAAAAGCAATTTGCCAAAAAGACAAAGGAGGAAAAAAGAATGCACCATTTAAAACGACGGAGTATATCAATTGTAGTAATGCTGGCAAGCATAGCTGTACTGGTAATTGCTATCCACTCTTCCATATATGCTATGGAAGAAAAAAAGAAACAACAGCTGGAATTAGAAAGAGAAGTATTCTACGAAAAGCAACTGGATAGGATTTGTTCTTGTATGTCTGATTTACAAGAAGATGTATCAGAGATGGAAGAACTGGAAAATGCGATTCAGAAGCTAATGGAATCGGAAGAAACACAGAATATGTACAACAACCTTGCTTCGGCAAGTGAGTATGCAGTAAAGTTGGAAAGCGAAAGTATTTCCCAAGGAGAAGAAGATGAACAACAAGCAGTTTCTTGTTTGTCTGAAGTACAAATATTAGTAGATAATGTTTTACAAAGAAATTCAGACATAGCAAATCAAACAAGAGAAATGCAAAATTTATGTGTTGTAAATCATGAAGCATCTCGAAAACTCCTTCAAAGCTTTAAGATGGAAAATATTGATGAATCATCTGAATTATATGAAAGATTAGCTACAATCATTCTTAACGTAGAATCTTTCTGGAAAAATTCAGAAGAAAAACTGCAAGAAATTATTGATAAGTCTGAAGCTTTTGAAAAAGAAATTTTGAGTAAGCAAAGTGAATGTGACAGTGTGTTTGAGATTCTATCTGCGTTTGAAAATCGGAAAGAAGCCTTAAACTACAAGCTTTCAATTCTGTGGGATGAGCCAAGAGAAGTGGAAATGGACGAAGACTTAAAAGGCTATGCATCCGTAGAAAATTATAATGTAACAGCCTACTGTGCGTGTTATCAATGTTCAGGAAACAACACACTAACAGCTTCTGGAACAATGCCGAAAGAGTATCGTACTATGGCAGCGAGCAAAAACTTACCATTTGGAACAGTACTCTATGTTCCAGCACTGAAAAATACGCCAAGTAATGGATGGTATATAGTAGAAGACAGAGGTGGCGCTATTAAAGGTAACAGATTAGACCTATATATGGGGTCACATTCACAGGCATTACAGTTTGGCAGGCAAACGATGGAAGTATATGTTTTTGTGAAATAAACAAATGGCAAATTGCAGGTTTTAGGAGAGAACCTATACAGAGGCACGCTGGCCTTGTTATAGAGTTCTCTCCACTTTATACTTATAAAAAGGGGATTTAAAATTGAAAATAGAATATAAAGTAGAAGATATATATGATAAAAAAAGTCTTAATACTATTTTAACAACTAGACTAAATATATCTGCAAGGCTTTTAACAAAGTTAATAAAAAACAATAAAATTCTATTAAATAAAAATCAATGTGATACAAGACAAATAGCAAATTTAGGAGATATAATACAAGTAGATTTTGATTATATAGAAGATAATTCAAATATTATTCCAAGCAAAATAAATTTAGATATTATTTATGAGGATGAATGGATGTTAGTTATAAACAAACCAGCGGGAATTCCCATACACCCATCACGTGCACATTATGCAGATTCTATTTCAAATGCAATAAAATATTATTATGATAAAATTGCATTACATAAAAAAATAAGACCTGTAAACCGTTTAGATTTAGATACATCTGGAATAGTAATTTTTGCAAAATGTGAATATATACAAGAAAGTTTTATAAAACAAATGAAACAATACAATTTTCAAAAAGAATATATTTGCATAGTAGAAGGAATTTTAAAGAAAAAGAAGGGAACGATTGCATATCCAATTGCTAGAAAAAAGGATAGTATTATAGAAAGATGTGTAGATAAAGAAAATGGACATCCTTCAATTACTCATTATGAAGTTGTAAAAGAATTTCAAAATTATAGTTTGGTAAAATGTAAATTAGAAACTGGAAGAACTCATCAAATTCGTGTACATATGAAGGAAATAGGGCATCCAATAGTTGGAGATACTTTGTATGGAACAAAATCTAATTTAATTTCGAGGCAAGCCCTGCATAGCTCCAAAATTAGATGTATTCATCCAATTTCTAAAAAAGAATTAATATTTGAAAGTAAATTACCAAAAGATATGGAAATATTGATAAAATAAGCTTATCTTAAAGTTATGTTTAAGGTTATTAAAACAAAACTTTAGATAAGCTTATTTTTTATATTAATAATAATAAGGATTATTATTTTGTACTGAGCCATAAATTCCAGTTGTTGAAATAGTAATAAATTTGATAGAGTAAATATCACAATAAACTAAGCTATCATTTTCAAAGGAGCGAAGTAAAATATAGCTTGCACCGACGTCTGCCAAAATTCCAATTCTATCTACCATATTATTAGTTCCAATTAAAAATTCAACCCTCATAAGTCTTCCTATTTGTTCCCTTAAAAATGCGGGAGTGTAAATAGGATTTCTTAAAATCTCTGGTGATTCTTGATTTATATCGACTTGTCTTGTATCTTCTTTAGTATTTTGTGTCTCTTCAGAATTTGCCATAGATATGTACCTCCTTTTTAATTAGCATAAGTTGTAAAATTATGCTTTATTTTTTTATCAAATTAATATTGATATTTAGCTATGTGTCAGCATATTTGCTAGTTGGACGATAGAAACAGTGTTTACCTAACCTTGTATGAAATGTTCCAGAACCATTACTTGGAAAAGTAGGACTACAATCTGGTTTAAAAGGATTCAAATACCACAAGCAATTTCCGATTTCATTTAATTTATTTCCAGCTAAAGCCCAGTCCGCAATATAATAATGGATATCAGTAGGGTTCATATTATAAATGTTTTGAGAATTGTATCTGCTTCCTAAAGTTTCGGCAGCACAGTCAAATTGCCCAGTTTGAAAAATAATATTTCTTATATTTCCGCTCTTGTGAAACTCTTGCATATTCTCCCTCTGAACTATTAACTCTATTCATAGTGACCGTTGCAACAGCTTTCATACCGATTGTCTCCTTCACCGCCCGAGCCTCACATTGTACAATTCTAGCTAGTAGCTCTCTATCTGAATAAGCCATAAAACCACCTCTAACACTTAATAATATGATATAAAATTTAAAGTGTGACATTGAGAAGTTACAATTCACAGCCAACATAGAATAAAAAAGTATTTGTAATATTTTTGAAACACAAATTTAATATAAAAAAAACG
>CANRQH010000051.1 GCA_947632745.1 uncultured Clostridia bacterium
GTATTTAAAAGCTCTGCCATTTTTTCTATATCTTGCTCTTTATTTTCTCCTAATTTTCCCGGAACTATTCCAACAGATGAAGCTTTTCCATTTGTAGCTATTTCTTTGCCATTTCTGTCAAGTATTGTTCCTCTTTTTGCCTCTACTGTATTTACTCTAACTTTATCTTTTTCTCCAAGCTGTGGAAAAATTAGATTTGAACTCCAAGAAATTTTATATTCTTTTTGTTTGTTTAATGTAACTGTATTTTCAAATGAAATTTGTCCACCTGATGCGTTCATTTGAGTCGAATATTTTATGTTTTTAGTTTTAGAATCGACTTTTTCTACTTCATTTATAGTTACTTGCATATTAGACATGTCAATTCCTTCGTATATATTTTTATTTCTAGTAACAAAATCTTCTTTTGATATTTTTTGCTTGCTCTCATCATCTAAGTATTCATACATTTCTTCGTATTTTTGTTCATTTATTTTTGATATATATTCGTTTAATATTTCTTCTGGCTTTTTTACTTGATTTTTTATAAATAAATATGCACCAATTGCAATTATAATTAGAACAATTATTGTAATAAAAATTATTATTTTTTTCTTCATGTTTAAGTACTTCCTTTCTATGTTTTTATATTTATCCATACTTAAAAAATTATAAAAATAAAGAATTGTCAATTAGTTTTTTATACAGTTTATTTTTAAATTTTTATATTACTTTATAAATTTGCAACAACTTTTCATACACTATTTTTGCCTTATCCATATCATTTGCATAAACAGTTGCAAGTAAACTTCCTTTTTCTACTTTATCATTTACTTTTTGATTAAGTACAATTCCGAACTGCTTTATCTATTTCATCTTCTTTTCTTACTCTTCCAGCACCTAAAAAACATGCAAGTTCTCCAATTTCTTTTGCATTTATTTCTTGTATTATTCCACATTTATCGGAAATTACTTTTAATTCATATTTAGCTTTCTCAAATTTATCTGTATTTTCTAAATAAGATATGTCCCCTCCTTGATTTTGTACCATTTGCTTAAACTTTTCATATGCTAGACCTTGGTTTATAGAATCTAACATTTTTTGTTTGTTTTCTTCTAAATTCTCTCCCTGTCCAGCTAATTTTATCATGTAACTTCCTAGTTCTAAAACAATATTTTTTAAATCTTCTGGCATTTGCTTTCCTTTTAGAAAATTGATTGCTTCTATTATTTCTAAAGTATTTCCAACAGCATATCCTATTGGTTCGTCCATTGGGGTAAATATGCTTTTTACTTCTCTATTTGCTAATTCTCCTATTTTTTCCATTTTGTTAGCTAAAAGCTTAGCGTCTTCTATATTTTTCATAAAGGCACCTTTGCCATAAGTTACTTCTAATACTATTTTATTGCTACCCAATGCAATTTTCTTGCTCATTATACTTGATGCAATTAATGAAATATTATCTACACAATTTATGCTATCTCTTAACTCATATATTTTTTTATCTGCTGGTGCTAAGTTTTTAGTTTGCCCTATCATACTTATTCCAACTTTGTGTATATTTTCTTTAAATTTTGTAATGTCTATATTTGTATTATATCCTGGTATAGCTTCCATTTTATCTACTGTTCCACCAGTAAATCCTAGCCCTCTTCCTGACATTTTTGCAACAGGTATTCCTAAAGATGCTATAATTGGAAGAAGTATTATAGAAACCTTGTCTCCGACTCCACCTGTACTATGCTTATCTACTATTGTTTCTCCAAATTCAGATAAGTCTATAACTTCTCCTGATTTTGCCATACTAAATGTAAGATAAGTCAACTCTTCATCTGTCATACCATTTATATATATTGCCATAATTAAACTAGAAGCCTGATAATCTGTGATTTCTCCATTTGTGTAGCCTTGAATAAAAAATTCTATTTCTTCTTTGCTTAAAACATTTTTGTCTCTTTTTTTAGCTATAATGTCTAAAATATTCATCACTAACTCCTTTTAAAAAATTTATTTAAAATGTATTAATTTGAAATACCGCGTAAGCGACCAAACGAACAAAGTGAGTGCGATTGGAGCAACTTTCATACTAGTTTTTTTTAATATGGAAGTTGCGACACACAAGGTATAAAAATTAATACATTTTAAATTATATTCATATAAAATTTTTAATAAAACTCCTTCTATGTATTGGGCATGGACCATATTGTTTTAATGCTGCTATGTGTTTTGCAGTTCCATATCCTTTATGTGCTGCAAAGCCATACTCTGGATAGACTTTATCCCATTCTCTCATTATTCTATCCCTTGTAACCTTTGCAATTATTGAAGCAGCAGCTATTGAATAGCATTTAGCATCTCCTTTTATTATGGATTTATAAGGGATTCCTAACGTATCTATCCCAGTCAAAGCATCAACCATTATTATGTTTGGTTTTTGCTCCATTTGTTTTATTGCCATTGTTAGTCCCTTTTTTGTAGCTTGCAATATATTTATTTCATCTATTTCTTCTGGATACACTATTCCAACTCCATAACTTATTGCTTCATTAATTATGATTTCATATAGTTTTTCTCTTTTATTTTCAGAAACTTTTTTGGAATCATTTACTCCTTCTATCATAGAATCTGGTTTTAAAATTACAGCCCCAACAACAACAGGACCAGCTAGTGGTCCTCTTCCTGCTTCATCTATTCCTGCAATGTATTTTATTCCTTTATCAAAAAATTCTTTTTCTATTTCTTTTAATTTTACTAATCTTGCTTCTTCTTTTTCCTTCATTTAGTTTTCTTCCCCTATTTCTGATTGTAGACTTGATAATGTGTAATATATTTTATCATTATATTTTATACCTTCTGTATATACAACATCCAATTTTGTGAAATCTTGTGTACTATATACAACAATATAATTTTCTATATTTTCTATATCTTTAAGTCCCATTTTTTCCATTGTTCCTTGAGTTACTTTATAGCTCTCATATTCTGCACCTAATGCCTCATCTAATCCGAACTATTTTTTCATCTAAAGCTTCTACTTTTTCCATTGCATAATCATTTTGAAACAATTCTTGCTTTTTAGCAGATTTTTCTTCAGTAGCAACATTCCATGTTTTTGAATTTATCTCTTCTGCTATAACTTTTGCTTTTGCCTTTATGGAAATCATATTTGTTTTGTAATTGTCCACTTTTATTTGTTTTATTAAATTTGTTCCTTGTGTAATTGAAATTCCAGCTATTATACTAATAACAATTATCATTATTACTAGAGAAATTATTGTAATACCTTTATCATTGTTAAATCTTTCATATTTAATTCTTCCATTACTTTTTAAATTTTTCATCTTTAATTTCATTCCTTTCTAATGTATAAATTTGGAATATCATTTAACCTTTACTCTTTACTTTTATTATTATTTTTTCAATATCTTCTTTTGGGGTTGATGCTCCAGCCATTATCCCTACTTTGTTTATACCATCTAATTGCTCTAAATCTAGTTCATCTGCATTTTCTACCCAAATTCCTTTTTTACAATATTCTTTGGATATATCATAGAGTTTACTCGTGTTTGAACTTTTTTTATCTCCAATTATTATCATCATGTCTACTTGTTTTGATATTTCTATTGTCTCTTTTTGCCTAATTTCTGTTGCATTACATATTGTTTTTTGTATTACTACATTTTTATCTACTAATTTATTTTTTAATATTTGAGCTATATCATCAAATTTCTTTGAATTATATGTTGTTTGTGCCACAATTAAAATATTGCTTATTTTAGATTTTTTTATAATTTCTACAGCTTGCTCTATTTCATCTTTTTCTTGTAATATGTAAGAATTTTCTCCACAAAAGCTAATTGTTGCAACAGCTTCTGGATGTTCTTTTATTCCAATTAAGATTATAAAAAATCCATCTTTACTGTATTCTTCCGCAATTTTATGAATTTTTAATACCTTAGGACAAGTTAAATCTTTTATTTTTAAATCCATTTGCTCAATTTTTTTATATGTATCTTTAGTTGCACCATGTGCTCTAATAATAACTGTTCCTTTTGCTTCTTCTACATTTTTTATAAATTTTATTCCTATAGATTCTAAATCTTTTATTACATTTTTATTGTGTACTATTTCTCCTAAACAGCAAATTTCTTCATTTTCTTTTATTTGTTTTTTTGCTTCTTCTACCGCCGTTTTTACTCCAAAACAAAATCCCGCCGTTTTTCCTAATATTATTTCCATGTTGAAATGCATTCCTTTCTGATTTTTTGTATTTAATGTTGGAAAAGAATTAAATTTTGACAAGGCAAAATTTATTTTAAAGGCAAGGGAGCATACTGTTTGTATGTAACCGCGTTTAAAATAAATTTTAACGCAGTCAAAATTGTAATTATTTTTCAACCCGCCCTTATTTTTAATAAAAGAGCTTAACCATATATATTAAGCTCTTTTCTTTTTTATGTTGCTATATAATATCCTACTCCTCTTTTTGTAATTAATATTCTTGGATTTGATGTATCTCTCTCAATTTTTTCTCTTATACGTCTTACTGTTACATCTACTGTTCTTATGTCTCCATAATATTCATATCCCCAAACCTTTTCAAGTAATGTTTCTCTTGTAACCACTTGTCCTGGATCTGCTGCTAAAAATTTTAATACTTCAAATTCTCTTAAAGTTAAATCTACTATTTTATCATTAACCATAACTTCGTATCTATCTAAGTCTAATGTTAATACTCCAACTTTTATTACATTTGTTCTTTTTATTTCTTTATTTTCAACATTTTCGTCTTCATTTTTCTCTTCTTTTTCTGTTTCTAATAAAACGTCTGCTTTTCTTAAATTTGCTTTTACTCTTGCTAATAATTCCCTTACGCTAAATGGTTTTGTTATATAATCGTCTGCTCCTAACTCTAAACCTAGAATTTTATCTAGTTCTTCGTCTTTTGCTGTTACCATTAAAATTGGAACATTCATCATATTTTTTATTCTTTTGCAAACAGATAATCCATCTAGTTTTGGAAGCATTATATCAAGTAGAATTAAATCTGGCTTTTTTTCTTGTGCAACATCTATTGCCTCTAGTCCATCTTTTGCCTCTATAACGTTGTATCCTTCTTTTTCTAGGTTATGTGTTAATAGATTTATAATCATTTTTTCATCATCAACTATTAATATAGTTTTTTTGAAATTATCAACTTCTTCCATAATTACTGACATTCCTTTCTCTAAAGGCATAAATCTCAATTAATAATTCCTAAATATTGGATATTATTCAACCTTGAGCCCCCTAAATCTACTCTTTATGTTATTTAATATATCACATTTATAATTTTTATACAAGTTTTATTTTAAAAATTCTTTAACTTCTTTTAAAATTTCTTTTTCTCCGACCTTTTTCTAGTTTTAATGTTATCATTGGTTTAATTCCTGATGAAAATTTTATTCTGTTTCCATATTTTTTTATTACTTCTGATATAATATTATTATCAAATTTTCCAGCATCATATGTGAATACTATAGCATTTGGTTTACTTTGTATTTTTGTTATAAATTTATTTTTTGCAATAGATTTTATTCTTGATATTTCAAGTAGGTTTTCTATTTCACTTGGCATATTTCCAAATCTATCTATAAGCTCATCTATTACATTTCTTATGTCTTCTTCATTTTTACAAAGTGCTATATCTTGGTATATTTCGATTTTTTGATTTTGGTCTGATATATATTCATCTGGAATATAACTTGTTACATTTAAGTCTATTTGACATTCTATTTCTTTTTCTACTGTTAATCCTTGTTCTTCTTTTAATACTTCGTCTAGTATTCTACAATATGTGTCATATCCAACTTCTTCTAAATGTCCATGTTGAATTTCACCAACTAAGCTTCCTGCACCTCTTATTTCTAAGTCACGCATTGCAATTTTAAATCCTGAACCGAATTCTGTAAATTCTTTTATTGCTTTTAAACGCTTATCTGCAGTTTCTGATAATAATTTATCTTTTCTGTACGTAATATATGCATACCCTTGTCTTTCAGACCTTCCAACTCTTCCTCTTAATTGGTAAAGTCCTGCTAGTCCCATTCTATCTGCATTTTCTATTATTATAGTATTTGCATTTGGTATGTCAATACCAGATTCTAAAATTGTTGTACTAACTAATACGTTTATTTTTCCTTCTACAAAGTCGTTCATTATGTCTTCAATTTGTGTGCCTGTCATTTGTCCATGTGCATACCCTACTTTTGCCTCAGGAACTAAACTTGATATTCTATCTGCTTTTAACATTATGTCTTCCACTTTATTGTATAAATAAAATACTTGACCATCTCTCTCTAATTCTTTTGTAATTGCTTCTCTTACCACTTCTTCGTCATATTCTAAAACATAAGTCTGTACAGGCTTTCTGTTTTGTGGTGGTTCGTACAAACAAGACATGTCTCTTACTCCAACAACAGACATATGAAGTGTTCTAGGAATTGGTGTTGCAGACATTGTTAAAACATCTATACTATTTTTATATTGTTTTATTTTTTCTTTTGCTTTTACACCAAATCTATGCTCTTCATCTATTACTAAAAATCCTAAGTCTTTAAATTCAACATCTTTTCCAAGTAATTTATGAGTTCCAATTACTATATCTACATCTCCTAATTTTAGGCTTCTTATTATTCTGGTTTGCTCTTTTGCACTTTTAAATCTATTTAAAAGCTCTATTTTTATTGGAAAGTTTTTCATTCTTTCTTTAAAAGTTTCATATTGTTGTTTTGCCAAAACTGTTGTCGGTGCCAAATATGCAACTTGTTTTCCATCCATTACTGCTTTAAATGCAGCACGCAAGGCAACTTCTGTTTTACCATATCCAACGTCTCCACAAAGCAATCTATCCATTGGTCTTTCACTTTCCATGTCTTTTTTTACTTCTTCTATTGAACGCAATTGGTCATCTGTTTCTGTGTATGGAAAAGCACCTTCGAATTGTTTTTGAAATTCATTGTCTTTACTAAATGCAAATCCTTTTGCTTTTTCACGCCTTGCATAAAGTTCTATTAAGTCTTTAGCAACTTTTCTTAAATTATTTTTTACTTTGTTGGTTGTTTTTTCCCAATCTTTAGAACCAATTTTATTTAGTTTAAGATTTACATCATCTCCACCAACATATTTTCTTATTTCATCTAAAGAGTTGGTTGGTATATATAAAATATCATCTCCTAAATATTTTAGCTTAATATAATCTCTTGTTATACCATCTGCTGTTAATGTATTTACTCCAATATAAATTCCTATACCATATCTTCTATGAACTACATAATCTCCAACTTTTAAATCTGCAAATACAACTTTTTCTGCATTTGTGAATTTTTCATCTTTTCTTTTTCTTGTACTTTTTCTTGCTTCTACTAAATCACTTGCCAATATAAGAATTTCATTAAATTCTTGACTATAACATCCTTCTGATATTTTGCCAAGTGTAATTGTAACTGTTTGTTTTGATTTAGTTATTATTGCTTGGTTTAAATCTTCTTGAAATATTGATAATATTTCATTTTCATTTAATAGTTTTTCTATTTTTTTAGCTTTTTCTTTTGTATCAACTACAATGTAAACATTTCTTTCTTGTTTTAAGAAATTTTTTATATCTCCTAAAAATAAGTCTATTCCACTTTTAAAATAATTTAGCTCTTTAAATTTAAAGTCATATTTTTCTATACTGTTTTTATTTGTATTATCTAATTTTTCTAAATATATAGTTTGATGCTTTTTTATTTCTCGCTCAAGTTCTTCTGTTCCTATATAATTTTTTAAAGCATCTGGCACAATTCTTTCTTTTTCTATTAAGGCTTTTATTGTATTTTCATTGTCTTGTTCTATATTTTCAGACCTTAAATTAACTTTATTCGATTCTTCAACAAAAACTATATAGCTATCATCTAAATATTCTAAAATATTCTCCTGCTCTTTATAAAATGAGTTAAAATATCTATCAATTTTACTTATATAATTGCCATTTCTAATTTGCTCTATATCATTTTCTTGCTTTTCTATTAAAGATTCTGGACATACTTGTTCTTGAATATTTTTTATAACTTTGCTTAAATCTTCTTCTAATACATATTCATGTGCAGGGAAAATTTGGGCTGTATCTAAATTTTCTACAGACCTCTGGCTTATTATGTTAAAGGTTCTTATTGAATCAACTTCATCTCCCCAAAGCTCAATTCTTATGCCTTGTGTATCACTTGTGGAAATATCTATTATTCCACCTCTTATAGCAAATTCTCCTCGTCCATCTATTAACTCAAATCTTTCATATCCTAAATCTACAAGTTTTTGCTTTAATTCTTCTAAATTACATATATCTCCTATTTTGAAATTTAATACATTTTTATATAGTGTTTTTTTAGGAATTATTTTTTGTTTTACCGCTTCTACAGATGTAACTATAATATTATTTTGCTTTTTGTATATTTTGTTTAATACATCTATTCTTTCATATGGCAAATTCTTGCTTTCTGCAACATAGTCATATGTTATAATTTCTTTTTTGGGTAAATATGCTACTTTTTCTGTAAAAAATTTTAAGTCATTTACTAGCTTTTGTGCTTGAATTTCATTATATGTTATAAGCAAAATCGGTCTTTTTATGTTTTCTAAAACAGAACTTAATATTAGTGTTTCGGCAACGCCATTTAAGCCCGATATTTCTACCAGGCTTTTTTTGTTTTCTATATTTTTTAAAAAGTCATTATATTTTTTGCTTGTTTTTAAGTCTTTTAACAGTAAGTTCATTCTTCTCTACTTCTTTCTTTATTTTCTTGCATTTTTTCTCTCATTTGCTTCATAACTTCATCTCTATTTTTTGATTTTTGAATTTCTGATTTGCTGTTTACCTTTATATCTTTTAAGTTTACTTTTTCTTTGTCGTTAAATAATTTTTTTGCAAGCATGTCAACTCTTTCTAGAGATTCTAGTAATTCTTTTTTTACTCTTTTTAAATGCTCATCATCTTCTACTTCTTCATCGTCTTCTGATGTTTTTTTTCTTTTTGCTTTTTTAGAAGAATATACTCCATCTTGCTCTCTATAATTTTTTATTTCTTCTTCTTGAGATATTTCAGGCTTTTCCCCTTCTACAAGGTCTTCTAATACTCCTTTTATATCTACGTTTTTTTCTTCAAATTCTTCGAATTCTTCTTTTGGTTCTTGGTATTCTTTTTTTGTTTTTTTGTTTGGCATTGAATTTTTTTCCTTTTATAAATATATTTAGGTTTTTTTCATTGTTCCATAGGGACCGGTTCTTTTTTGTGCATGTACAATTGGGACCGGTTCTTTTTTGTGCATTGGTTTTACCTATAAACCTATACTATATACTTTACCACAATTTTGAAGAAAAATCAATGCGTTTTTTAGAAATTTTTGTAATCGTCAACTATCCTTTGTTACAATTCACAGCCGACATAAAAAAGCACCCTAAATAGAGAGATTAAAAATCTCCCTATTTAGGGCATATTTAA
>CANRQH010000052.1 GCA_947632745.1 uncultured Clostridia bacterium
GCTAAGAAAAAAGTTATAGTAAAAAAATTAAATGCAGTAGAAAGTTTAGGAAGTTGTACAGTAATTGCAACAGATAAGACAGGAACTTTAACTGCAAATGAACAAACAGCTAAAAAAATCGTTTTGCCAAATGATAAGCAAGCATATGTAAGAGGAATTGGTTACAATGACCTAGGAGAAATAGAATATGATAAAGAAGATGAAAATGAAATAAGAGAAATTGCTAAAATGGGATTTATGAATAATGAAGCTATTTTAAAATTTGAAGACAATAAATGGGTACATTCAGGAGATGCAATAGATACAGCTTTTTTAGCTTTAGGTATGAAAATGCCAATTAAAGATACGCCTAAAATAGAATATAGAATTCAATATGAACCATCTTTAAAATATTCTGCTGTGTTTTTTAAAGAAAATGAAAAAATAAATGCAACTGTAAAAGGAGCTCCTGAGAGGATTTTAGAGTTTTGTAAATATATGGATGTAAATGGAAAACAAGAAAAATTAGATAAAGAAAAAATATTAAAACAAAATGAACAGCTTGCAAAAGACGGATTTAGAGTAATTGGCTTAGCAAGCACTAAAGATAAATTTTTAAAAGATAAACAAGAATATGAAGAAAAAGATTTAAAAGAACTTACTTTTTTAGGGTTAGTAGGTTTTGTTGACCCTATAAGAGAAGGTGTAGAAGATGCGGTAAATATGTGTAAAACAGCAGGAATAACTACAATAATGATAACAGGGGACCAGAAAAGTACAGCTGAAGCTATAGGAGAGAGAATAGGAATAAATAAAATTTATTCAAGAGTTACTCCAATGGAAAAGTTGGATATTGTAAATAGCTTAAAACAAAAGAAAGAATTTGTTGCAGTTACAGGAGATGGAGTAAATGATAGCCCTGCTTTAAAAGCTGCCAATATTGGAATTGCAATGGGAAGCGGAACAGATATAGCAAAAGAAACAGGAAATATGATAATTGCAGATGACAATTTTTCAACTATTGTAAAAGGTGTAGAAGAAGGTCGAAGAGCTTTTAACAATATAAGAAAAGTAATATATTTACTTCTTTCAACAGGATTTTCAGAAATAATATTATTTGTATTATCTATAATATTTAATTTGCCAATTCCATTAACTGCAATTCAGCTTTTATGGTTAAATTTAATAACAAATGGTATTCAAGGAGATGCTCTAGCTTTTGAAAAAGATACAGAAAATGTAATGAAAAAGAAAATAAAAGGACAAAAAGTATTTGATAAATTAATGATACAAGAAATTGCTATATCATCAATTTTAATGGCAATTATTGAATTTATTTTTTATTTGTATTTGTATAAAATAAAAGGTTTTGATATTATTTTAACAAGAACTTTTCTTTTAACACTTATGGTATTTATGGAAAATATACAAATTTTTAATTGTAGATCTGAAACAAAATCAATATTTGAAATATCAGGACTAAATAACAGGTTTTTAATTATTTCAATAGTTGTAACATCTCTTATACAGTTAATAATAGTAACCAAAGGTGCATTAGCTAGCTTTTTTAATCTTACAACTATCTCACTTGAAAATGCAGGGATGTTGTTTTTGTATACTATACCATTGTTAATTGTTATGGAGATTTATAAAAAGTTTATTTAATATAATTAATTTCGACCATTTTATCGATATTGAAAAAATGGTCGAAATATAGTTTATATAATAAATAATTTGTTAATTTTTAAAGCTAATTATATATAAAATATGTGAATTTATATCATAAAATGCAATGTTATATTGATAAAGCTTTTCGGGTCCCATATTATCGTTTGAGGTATCAGAGCTAAGCACAAAATAATCATTTTCATCTATAATTGATGTATCAAAGTCATAATCTGATAATCTTTTGCTTGCTTCCATCCAACCTTTAAAATCTTCAAAATATAATTTTAGTTTTTCAATATTCTCGCTCTCAACTTTTGTATATAATTTTGAATTTTGAAAATCAGTATCATTATTTTCAGTATAATAATATTTATAATAGTCAACATAACCTCTATAAGGGTGTTGTTCACTATAATCGTCTTTTTTATAGTATCCTTTTAAAATTCTTCCATCATAAGAAAATAATATATTTATCAATAATATAATCAATATTATTAATATAAAGATGAAAAAAATTTTTAGCCCCTTTTTCATATGGTGCCTCCTTATTAGTTATCTTTCCTTTCCTTTTTCAAATACTTACTACTTCTTGCTTCTCCAATACGAATAATACTTCCTTCTTTTATCATTTTACCAAGAACAGCCTCAACGGTAGTAGGACTGACATCAGGAAGAATTTTGCAAATTTCAGCTTTAGATATTGGAACAACACTATTCAAAATGGTTGCTTCAATTCTTGCTGTTTTTGTAATTTTATTGCTGTTAACTACATTAAACCTTTTATCTAATTCCTTGTAGCACATATAAAGTGTAGATAAAAAGTTTTCTATAAAAGGAACATAGTTATTTTTGTTTTCTTCCCAACCAATAGACGATTGCTCTAGTGAATCATAATAATAGCCTTTCATGTTATTTATTTGTTCTTCAAAAGATATATATTTTCCTGCATCAAATTCATTTTTATATAAAAGAAGTAATGATAATAATCTAGAAATACGGCCATTTCCATCACTAAATGGATGAATGCACAAAAAATCCAAAATAACACAAGGAATAAGTAATAACTGGTTAATATTTGCATTTCCTCTTGCTTCCATATAGGCAAGTACTAATTGTTTTATGGCTTCAGGTGTTTCTTTAGCTGTATAATTCATCATAATTTCATGTAGTTTTAATATAGTATCTTCAGTAAAATCTAAATCATTATATTCTAAATGAATTTTATTAAGTGCATCTCTATATCCAGCAATTTCAGCTTCATTATGATTTAAAGGTTTACTACTCTGATTTACAATTTCTACTATACGTTTATCACTTGTAATAATACCTTCAATAGCGTTAGAGCTTTTAACAGATTGAACTTTTGCAATTTTTTCAAGTTCAGTAAATATTTTTTGAAATTCATCTTTTCTAATATTAGAAGCAGTTTTTAATGAATATATTACAGATGTTAAATTTACTAAATTTGTTGGTAATAATCCATTATCTAAAAAAGAATAATCAAATTTTCTCATAAATCCTTATATGATATATTTAATAACTTAAATAACCATATACTCCTTTCTTTAAATTTTTATATGCAGATACTTTGCTTTATCTGCATATATTTTAACACTTTTTATGCACATAGTCAATATTATATGCATATTATTTAATGTTTTTATATGCACAAATGTAAATATTATGTGAAAACTAAAAATACCACTTGCCAAAAATAATACTTTATGTTAGAATTAAGAAAAAATTAAGAAAAGAGGAATTAAAATGGACAAAGACACAAAAATTGAATTATTAAAAATTCTAGCAATGGTAGTAATTTTAATATTATTAATTATAGGAATTGTATGGATGAATAGGGAAGACACAAGTAGCAATACAACAAATGAAACTGAGGCAACAGAAACTGAGCAAGAAGGAGAAGAGACAAATACAGAAGAGAAAGCAGATGGAGAAAACGAAACATCAGATGAAAATACTGAAGGAGAAGAAGCAACTTCAGACGAAAATACAGCAGAAGAAAATAAAGAGGGAGAAACAACAGATAATGAAAGCAGTACAGATGAGGCAAATACAGAGGATGAAGCTACAAGTACTGAAACAGAATAATGAGAATAACCACAGGTAAAAAAAGCCTGTGGTTTATTTTTTCTAACAATTTTATAATTTGTTTTTTAGACATAAGGTATATTAAAGATAAACCGTTTATTATACATATATGTACTAAACAAGTTAGTATAATTACATAAGTTAATCTTATATAATTTAACATATAATAATGTATAATAGGAGGTACAATATGGAACCAATTAAAAGACTATACAAAAAGGATGAAATAGTAACAAGAAGCTTACATATAGATGAAGATTTATATTTAAAATTACAAAATATTTGTGACAATGTTTTTGATGCTTCTATTAGCAAAATAGTAAATATATGTGTAGAAACATTACTACAAAATAAGAAGAATATAAAGTTTTATAAAAAACCATATAAAGTAGATTCTATATATCGTTCTATATTATTTAGAAAGGAGTTTTATGATGAATTAATAAAATTAAAAGATAAAACGGGAATATCTTTTAGTAGATTAGTAAATGGAAGTATAAAAGAATTTTTAGACAAATATAAAGGAAAATATTTTGAATAAAAAATGCTTGTAGTTATTTATTTATGAAAAAATAACTACAAGTATTTATTTATCAAAACATAATCTTTAACATTTTTTCAAAAAAATATTGTATTTTTCGACAAATTATAATAAAATAAAAAAAATAAAATAAACAAAAGAGAGAAAGGTAGTATAAAAAAGGCAATATATGTAGAAAACTTTTTTTAACTAGCATACTAAATGTGACAAAAAGAAGCAAAGGACAAGTAGTAAAATGTTATTAAAAAAAGAAGAGGTGATATAAATGTTTCAAAATTTAAGTGGAACAGAAAGTACAAAAGAGGATATAGGCAATAAAAAAAATATATTGTCAAATGTAATTACAAAAAAGTATATAATTTTATACATAGTATCGTTTATGGTATCTATGGTAAATATGGGATATAATACATCTCCGTTTAGTTTAGCAATAGTTGCAGCTGCAATAAGTAATGAAATTCCAATAATCGCAATTTTAGGATTATCATTAATAGGAAACGCAATAGGGTCAGGTTTGTCAGGTACTATAAGTTATATTGTTACTTTATTAATATTTTTCGCAAGTATTTTTATAAAAGAACCAAGATATAATGATTCTAGTAGAAACGAAAAAGTAATGCTTGCAAAAAGATTATTTTTTGCAAGTTTAATAGTAAGCATAGTGAAAATTTTTATAAATCAATTTTTATGGTTTGACTTATTAACAGGAATATCAATGGCAATAATAACAGTTATTTTTTACAAAATATTTGCAAACTCTTTAACAGTAGTAGTAAATTACAATGAAAAAATGGCATTTTCTATTGAAGAAGTTTTAGGGATGAGCTTACTTTTATCAATAGCATTATGTGCATTGGGAGATATAAGTGTTTTTGGATTTTCTGTAAGAAATGTACTTTCAATATTTATTGTATTAGTTTTAGGATGGAAAAATGGAATTTTAGTAGGAACAACAGCAGGAGCAACAATTGGTGTTACACTTGGAATTATAGCAAATAATGAGCCAATAGTTGTTGCATCTTACGCAATATCAGGAATGATTGCAGGAATATTAAACAAATTTGGAAAAGTGGGAGTAATTGGAGGATTTGTTTTAGGAAATGTAGTACTTTCATATGTAGCAAATGGATTAATACAAAATCTTATTTTATTTAGAGAAATATTAATAGCAGGAATTGCACTTCTTGCAGTACCTAATAATATTAATTTAAATATAGAAAGTATAATTGGAAATAACAAATTTTTACCATTTGCAACATCTAGAAATTTAAGTACAAGTAAAGAAACTGTAATGCAGTTAAATAATGTATCTAAAGCTGTAAAAGATATGGCAGATAGCTATAAAAATGTTGCTGCAACAGTAATAAGTGATGAAGATATAAGAGAAAAAAATAAGCAAACATTTATAACAGAACTACTAAACAACATAGAACATATGCAGGATAATATTTTATACGATAACATTGAAGATGTAGAAGGAAAAATAGTTGACGATATCTTTACAATTCTTATGGACAAGCAATTTATAAAAGAAAAAGATTTACTTAAAGTTTTGGCAGAAAATAATAATTATGTTATAGGTTTTAAAGAAAATGAAGAAAAAGTTACAAGAGATGTAGAAAAAATGACAAACCGTATAAATTCAGCATTTAGAGTTAGCAAAATGAATTTTATATGGAGCATAAGATTAAACGAAGAAAAAAAGAATTTTGAAACACAATTAAATGGTGTATCAAAGGCAATTTCAAATATTGCTAGCAATATAGATGAAGAAATAAAAAATGAAGATTTAAATAAAGAAACAAAAGAACAAATAACAACTCTTTTAAAACAAAAAGAAATTTTAGTACAAGAAATTTCTATTAATAAAAAAGAAGGGGAGCCTTACAGAATAAAATTATACATAGAAAAGAATGAAAAAGAAGATATAGAAGAAACAATTCTAAGTATTTTAAACAAAGTTTTAGAAGACAAGGTTGTTATTGTAAAACACGAAGAAATAAGAGAAGAAAATATTATAAAATATGATATATTATCAGATAATAAATACTTATTAGATATTGGTCACAGCATTGCAATGAAAGACGAAATGCCTGTTTCAGGGGACAGTATGGTTCAAACAAAATTAAAAGATGGAAAATACTTAATTGCAATAAGTGATGGAATGGGCTCAGGCCCAGAGGCAAGGAAAAGTAGCCAAGTTGTAATAAATATGCTTAAAAGGTTATTAGATGCAGGATTTGAAAAAAATACATCTGTAGATTTAATAAATTCTAATTTATTAAATATTTCAGATGAAGTATATGCAACATTAGATATTGCAATAATAGATTTATATAAAGGAAATATAGAATTTATAAAAAATGGTGCTTGTCCTACATATATAAAAAATAACAAAAAAATACAAATAATAAAATCTTTAACATTACCTGCAGGAGTAGTAAAAGAGGCAAGTGCAGATGTTTTTGATAAAGACCTTGAAAATAATGACATAATTGTAATGGTAAGTGATGGTATTTTAGATGCAAATGTAGAATATAAAAATAAAGAATTATGGGTAAAATATCTACTTGAAGATATGGAAAATACAAATCCACAAAAAATTGCAGATATCATTTTAAATGAGGCAATAGACAATTCGTATGGAAAAGTAAAAGATGATATGAGCGTAATTACATTTAAAGTAATAAAAAAATAAAAAAACTTAAATAGAAAAATTTTTATAAATAAGTTATATAAAAATAGAGAAAATAACATATTAAGAAAGGAAGTATGTAAGTTGCCTAGAAAAAAGAATGTAGAAGCAGAGTCTAAAGTACAAGAAGTATTAGATTATATAGGATTAGATTTAAAAAAAATACCAGATAGTTTAAAAAAGTATACTAAAATAAATTTTAGAACAGTAAAAGGATATAATGAAAAGAAATATAAACAATACAGATATATAAATGTAAGTGATATTGAAATTTTATTATCACCAACAAATAGAATGGACTCAATAAAAGAAAAATATGAAAATGCTGTTCCACTTTGTTTTTATTTAGATAGTAATAGTGAAGAAAACATATTAAATCATACTACTTTTTTAAGTATGTTAAATAAAATAAGTATTGCAGACATAGAGGCAGTTGAGAAAGAACAAAAAGAACTTTCAAAACAAATACCTTTTAAAATAAAATTTACCGGAAACTATTTGTGGCAAATATACTATTCTGAAGTATCAGATAAATATTTTATGCTTGTTCCTACAGAAGATTGTGATTATTCTACATTTTTCTATCTATTAAAAAAGAAAATAGAGAATAAGAAAAATAGTAAAATATTTGTACCTATAAGTGTTGTAGATTACGGAGGAAAAATTTTAGGTAGAGATGAAATAAAAGATTTAGAGAACTATTTATGGCTATTTACAAAAGACTACCCTTTAATATATGAAGTTTATGATAAATTAGGAGAAGTAACCTTAAATATTGTAGGAGAGGCTGAGGTATATGAAAAAATAAAAACATTATACAAAGTTACATTATCTAACCCAAAAGAAGGAGCAAAATTTTATAAGTTATTAAAAGCTTTATTTATAATACAAACAGAAATACCACATTATTATCAATTTGAGACTAATATAAATAAAAATGCAGAATTACAGTTATACTTTGAAAAAAACAACATTAAATATGAAATGTTACCAGAATTTATAGTAGAACAATATTCAAAATCTGTAAGCCTAAAAAATAAGGCAGTGGCTGATTTAGAAGATTTTGATATAAAATTGAAGGAATTACAAAAAGAAGAAAATAATTTAGAAAAGGAATATCTTGCTAAAGAAAAACAAATAACAACATATTTGGAATGTAAAAAAACTTTTTTTGGAAAAGTAAAATACTTCTTTAAATTAGGTAAAACTTCAAAAAATAAAAATGACAAAGATAATGAAGAAAAGAACAAAGAAAAAAGAGAAAAACATCAAGAAAAACATAAAAGAGAAATATTTAAACTTGAAGAAAGAAATTATACTTTATATGAATTAGAACAAAGCTATAAAGAACTTGCAGAAAAAGAAGAACAAATAAAAAATAAAGTTATGGATATTAATGCGCTAAAACTTAAGAACAAAAATTTAAAAAAGAAAATAGAAAATGCAAGTAAATATATTGAAGAAATAAATAAACATAAAAAGAGTATATTTGAATTTTGGAAATACTCTAATAAGGATTCTGTGGCAACTTTAGATGAGGGAGAAGAAGAGGAAATTAGTACAAAAAAAATAGAAAAAGTTTTTAATTACGAAGATGATTTTGAAAAATTTGGAGCAACAGCAGATAAATTTCAAAGAAATAAATTTACAGATGGCGAGTTAGAGAGCTGTTATATAGCAACTACTGATTTATTAAATATTATAAACAAAATAAATTTAAAAGTAGCAGAAAACAAAGAAATTTCCGATGAACTTAAGAAAATTAAATTATCTAAAGCAAAATATGAAGAAGGAGAAGACGATGAAGAAGAATCCTTCAATATATTTGGAAAAATAAAGCAAACACCTAATAAAGAAAGAACAATAGGCAATAAACCTCATAGAGAATCACCAAGAGATAAATTTGCAATATTAGAAATAGAAAAAGGTTCTAAAGGTATAGAGCTAAAAAGAAATTTGGAAGAAGTATTAAAAAATTTAAAAACAGCATTAAAAAAGAATACATTAAAAGAAGATATGTATGTATATAAGGCAACTTCTTCACCTTTAGAATTCAACACAATTGATACTGTTTCACTTAATGCAGAAGAAGAGTTAAACCAATTTTTAAAAACCAATAAATTAAATGATAAAATTTATTTATATAAAATTAAATTGCCTCAGGGTATGAATTTTGTGGCATTTACAAACATTATATTTTATGATAATAAAAACATGACCTTGCCAGTTGGAATGAATTTATCTTCAAAAATGTTAATTGATTTATCTAAATTAGATATAAAAGAGAAAAATAAGAAAAGATTAAATAAGTTAGAATTTAAAGATAATGAAGACGATTTTTCTGAAGTTATAGTTAGAAATATAGAAGTAAATGAATTAAAATAAGTAAATTTAAATATACTTATTTTCTAGCCAAGAGAAGGAATGTGAGTAAAATGTTAGATAATAGAAAAAAGAAAGTTTTACAAGCAATAGTAGAAGAATATATA
>CANRQH010000053.1 GCA_947632745.1 uncultured Clostridia bacterium
GTTACAATATTGCTTATTAATATTTTTTTCAAAACATCTTCTCTAACATCTGCAATTAAAGTTCCATCTTTTGCAATAGAAATTTTTCCTGTTTCTTCTGAAACCACAACTACTATTGCGTCTGATTCTTTTGACATACCAATTGCAGCCCTATGTCTTGTTCCTAAACCTGTATCTATATCCGAGTCTCCAGCGAGTGGAAGCATACAAGCTGCTGCTACTATTTTGTTATCTGAAATTATTACAGCACCATCATGAAGTGGTGTGTTTGGAACAAATATGTTTACTAAAAGTTGCGGAGATACTTCTGAATTTATTGCAACACCTGTTAATGCAATATCTTTTATTTTTATATCTCTTTCTATTACAATTAATGCTCCTGTTTTAGTTTTTGCAAGCTCTTCTACCGCTATAGCTATTTTATATATATCTTCTTTTGTTCTAGTTACTATATCTTTATCCATACCAAATAATTTAGTGAATTTATTTGTACCTAATTGCTCCAATGCTCTTCTTATCTCTGGTTGAAAAATTATAATTAAAAGTATAACTCCCCAATTCATTACGGCGGATAAAATATAATTTAGTATATTTAGGTTTAACCATCCGACTTAGCCATGTTGCCACAACTAATAAGGCTATACCTTTTACCAATTGCCAAGCTCTTGAATCTTTTACAATTTTTAGTAAATTATATGCTAAAAATATTACTATTACTAAGTCTATAATTAATGGTATAAAATTTAATGGATTTTCTTGGTATATTTGAAGATATTGAAGTATATTTTCTCTTATATCTCTCATTATTTTTCTCCCTTTTACTTTAGTTTTTTATTATTTCATGCTGAAAAATATGTATATAAATAATATATACCTGTTGCACATACTGATAATATCATTAAAAGAGCAAGAACTGCTGCCATTATTTTAATTGCAAGTTCTCCTTTGCTTATTTTTATTTTTTTTGTTTTTTCTTGATTTTCTTTCATTGTAACTTCTTCCTTTCTATGCTTTTAACCTAATTTTTAGAATTAGATTTTTTATAGCTTTCTTTAAATTGAATGTTTTATGTTTTTCTACATAATTATTATAACACTTTTTATTTTTTTTGCAATAGAAATTTTTGTGAAATACAATAAAAAATAGCAAGAGTTTTTTTCTTGCTATTTTTTTATTCTATAATTTTAATGTTTAGATTTTTTTCCATCTATTCTTGTTTTTAAGAATATTACTACAATTGCTAAAACAATTAATATAGCTAATGGAATTATTATTCTAAATAAAGAGTGATTTGCACCTGTTTTTATTTTATTTAAAATTGATGGTTTCTTTGTATTTGTAGAATTATTAGATGTGTCATCATTTCCGTCATTATCTCCAACTTGAGTTCCTAAATCTTGGCTTCCAGAACCGCTTCCTACATCTTCAGAATCTCCGCTATCTCCAGAACCATCACCTACATTTCCAGTATCTCCAGAGCCACTGCCAGTATTTCCTGAATCGTCACCTTCATCGCCATCACCTATGCCTGGATCTACTTCTGGGTTATTATTTGCATTTAAAATAAATTCAACTCTATCTTCTACTGGGTCTACTGTTATCTCTGTTGGGTTATGTCCTATTGATGCAGCCATTGTATGAACATTTCCACTTTCATCTGTTCCTTCCGGTGTTATTGAAACAGTCGCATTATCTCCTAATTTAGATTTATTTAAAGTAATTGTTCCTACCTTAAGTGGTTCAGATGAATTTGGATCATTTAACTCTTTTGTTCCAACGAAATATAAATTCAAATTTTCACCAACTGTAGTTGTTGTTTTTGTTCCATCTTCAGCTGTTTGGGTTGTTGTTATTGGTGTTTTTGTTTGTCTTGCAAGTTCAACACCATCTTTATTTTCTTGTAAGTTACTATCATATTCAAATGTTATTTCAGATTCTGTATCTTCTTTTGCTCTAGCATGTATGTTCAATCCTATTTGGAATGATGCAACACTTGCTGCGTCTTTTATAACAACATCATCTTCTTTTCCCTCTTTGTCTTCTTCTGTTATATTCATTCCGTCATCCATCTCTAAATATACATCTACTTTACCAGTATATACACCATCTACTGTTTGTTCTGGTACTAATACTACACTTGTTCTATCTTTTTCTTCTATTCCTTGACGAGTTATTTTACTTCCAGCTAAAACTATACTCGTAACTGCAACGGCAATTATTAATAGAACAACTATAGTTAATGTTATTATTTTTTTAGTTTTCATAAAAGTTCTCCTTTCATTTTTACTTGTTATAGTTTGCAGAGACTAGATTTTCTAGGTAAATAAATTTACTTAGAAAATCTTAGTTCCACATTTAGTGTTACTATCTTTTTACCTCAACATTTGGCAAGTTTCCTTGTTCATCTATTGGGATTTCTACAAGATAAGTATCACTAGTTAATCTTTCTCCTTCAAGCGTCATTGCGTCATCAGTACGATATAATTCTGCTCTAACATATTTTAATTCTTTGTCTTTTATAGCTTTTAATGTTTTTTGATAAATTTCATAGTCTTTTACCTTTTCAGGTTTATCTGAATCTTTGTCTCCTGGTTCTATCCAGTAAATCCAAATTCCGCCTACTACATCATCTAATTTTGCACCTTCTTTTAATGGTTCTGCAAATATTGCTCCATATGATTCTATTGGATTTCCTTTATCATCATATAGTACAGGTGTGTTATATGCTGGATTTCCTTTATATGTTCCTGTAAATACTATAGAACCTTGTGGTATTGTTTGTTCTACACCCTCTGAGTTTGTTCCTAATGATACATCATTTGCAAGCATTCCTATTCCTTCATATTTTCCTGTATCTGCATTTTTGTTAAAGTCAATGTTATCTCCAGTTTGACCTAATAAGTCTATTTCAGCTATTGCAATATCTTTATCTTTTATGTTAAGTCTTACGTATCTTGCATTATATACACATAATTTATCTGTTCCATCTGGGTTAAAGTATACTGTTGCCGTTCCATTTTCTAATTTTGCATTAAATATTCTGCTAACTAAATTTGTTTTTTCATGTGTTACTGTTTCCCAATTTGTTCCGTCTGAACTTACTTCAACTGTAAAGTTTGCAATTTCTTTTTTGCTTACTGTTTTATATCTTAATCCAACAATGTTTGTATCTTCTGGTAAAGATATTGTTATTTGTCCTCCGTTTGAATTTGATGCTTCGAAATCTGTATCATAATTTCCATCTATTAAAGCTTTAGCTGTAATTGCATCTATTTCTCCATTTGTTTCATTTTCACTTGCTGAACAATTAGATTTAGCTGCGTTATTTTTATTTGCTTGTGTATTTTTGTTGTTTAAATCTTTTTGCTCTTCAGCTGTTAAGAAGTTTGTAGAAATTTCCCAGTCTGATTTATTGCCAATATTTCCATCATGTTCAACTTTGAATTGTTCTGTTTTGTAGTCTTTTGTTGAATTTAAGTATTTGTCATATGCAACTATTCTATATTCAAATACTCTGTTGTTTATTGATTCTATTGTATCTGTAAATTTATTTCCAGTTTGTAATTGGTCAGGTGTTATAAATCCTACTGGTGTTACTATTTCTTCTCCATAAGCCCAAGATATTCTATTTATTTCATATCCAAGGATTGCTTCTGGAACCTCATTATTTTCAGTTTCTAAAGTTAATACTTTTTGATTCTTTATTTCTACCCCAGCTTCGTCTTTTCCTGTTTCAACAGTAGCTTTAACTGTTGTGTTTTCAGACATTCTTGGCTTTTCAGCTAACTGATATGCTCTTGCTTCGTCATTAATATACCAAATTGCTTTTTCCTTTTGTTTTGATTCATCTTCATATATTTTTTCAAATTGTTCTGCATATTTTATTGTATCTGCATCTGGCTCCATTCCCCATTTTTCAAAGAAGGTTAATACATTTTTACCTGTTGCTGCGCATGCTAGTCTCATTAAGTTGTTATCTGTTTTTTCATAAGGTGCAACTGATGTATCTAATGTTAAGTCAACGCCTCTATCTCCTTCAGCCTTTGGAGCATTTGTTTTATGGTCTTTATTTTTTCTATATTGGTTAGCATATGTGTCCATTCTAGAGAATACTAAGTTATCGAATTGTTCTTGATATGAATTGTATGTTTCGAAGTTGTATCCTCCCATATCATTTGCTAAATGGAATTGCCAATATAAACCTAATTGTGTAAATACATTTTGTGCTTTTCCTGTTTTTCCTGATGTTACTTTTTTGTAAACTTCAGGATATTTAAATCTTACTGATAAATTTTCATCTGTAGCTTGTGATAATACTGAGAAGTAGTTGTTTGTAACTTCTCCATGTACATAGTAGCTTTCATTTATGATGTGTCCTATTTCGTGTGAAATTCCCCATCCAAAATAGTTTCCACTTTCATAGCTTCCGTCTTCTTTTAATTTTATTGGTTTCCCTTTTGCTAATGTTGGAACGTCTCCATAAGGTATACCAATATGTTGTCCTCCAGCATACATTGCAGCTCCTGCAAACATTATATGATAACGTATGTTTAATCTACTTACTGGATATTGTACTAAAGGTCCTTCAAATTCATCTTTAGTTAATCCTTTGTGTGAGTAGAATAATTCTATCATATCTTCCATTGCAACTAATGAATTGTGTAATTTTTCTGCATCTGTTCCTTGAGCTGTATTTGATTTAAGTCCTTCTAAAATTTGTCTTGCTGATACTGAATACATCATTTGGTCTAATACTATTTCTGTTGCTCCTAATATACAATTTTCTTCTTCCTTAGGGTCATAGTCATAATCTAATTCTGCTATATCACCATTTTGATGTTTTGTATTATGATTTGTTTGAAGATTTTGTACTTGAGTTTGTATTTCGCCTAGATATTTTTCAACTTTTTCAAGTCTTGTTTCCTTATCTTCTACTCTATCTAGTTTACTTAAATCTAGTACTGGTATTTTTTCTCCTCCAGCTACTCTTACAGAATATTGTTCGTTCGAATCATTTCCTATATATTCAACATATAATGATCCACCTTTTTCTCTACCTGATGTAATTATTTGTGGTATTGAAATTTCATTAACACCAACTTTTAATGCTATAGAATTTCCTTTCCAATATGCAGCCTCTGCATGATATTGTGTTGGTATTATGCAAAGATTTGTACTGTCTCCTGTTTTCTTATTTGGATTTCCAACATATACTTTTATTGTTTCGTTAGCGTGCGCTACTACTCCAAGTGGTTGCCAAGCATTTAATCCACTTAAGAAAGGAACATTTGAATCTTTTTTAGTTGTAACACTTGTGTCTACTTTTATTATTTCTTTTAAAGCATTTTTATCATTTAATAAATCTTGTGCTAAATCAAGTTCTATTTGTATAGTATCTTTTTCTGGATTGAATTCTCCATTATGTGCTGGAATTTCTCCTGTTTCCTTATTTTTTGGACAATATTCATTTTGGTCTGTTGTGTCTAATCTTCTTTGTAAGTCATCAATTGTTGCTTGATCAACACTATCTACTAATTCTAAGTGCATTGGGTCTTTAAATAAACCATTTACTTCATCTTCTAATGAATCATAGTTGTAGAAACGTATTTCTGCTATTTTCATACTGCTAGATGTATACCATCTTCTACCAACTTGAACATTTACTTTTTTGGCTTTTATTTTTTGTGATAATTTTATTACATAATAGTGTCTACCATTACTATCTGTTCTTGTAATTGTCTGAGCTGGTTTTATTGGACCTTTTATGTTACTTAATTTACCACTTTCATCTTCTTCCCAATAATAGATATTAGCATCTGGAAAACTTCCTGAGTTTTCTACCTGAGCAAATGTAATATAGTTCATTTCATAAGATGTATCAAATTCAACTGTTATTCCTTTATTTCCATCACTTGCTTGGTAACTTCCTCCATCATCCCAGTCATCACATTGATAAAATGATACATATGAATTGTCTACAGTTCCAAGAGCTGATTTTGCTTTATATCCATTTGTAGCTGTATCTCTATCTAAATCACTATCTACCATGTAAGATCTTCCATCGCCTCTACCATATGTTGCATTAATTACATGTTCTGTTAATACTCCTTCAAGTTCTTTTCCATTTTCATCTTTTTTAGGTAAATTAATTGCATTGTATCTTGGTAAAGTTGCTGGTTCTGCAAATATTGTTGTAGCTTCTCCTGCTAAACACCAAGGACCTGGTCCTTTTTCATTTACACCTTGTACTCTTACTTCATATTTTACTTTGTCCTCTAAGTTTTTAATTGTTATAGAATTTGTTTCTAAGTTCTTTGCTACCATTACCCAATCTTCTTCAGTTCCACCGAACTTTCTATATTGTACATTATAGGTTCTTGTTGATTTCATATTTTTCCATGTAGCTGTAATTTCTTTTACTCCTGCTTTAACAAATAAGTTATCAGGTGCAGCAGGTGGTCCATTTGGCTCTGGTGTTAACGTTATTGTCTTTCCAAAACCACTCTTCCATTCTCCATTTACAGATTGAACTCTAACATAAAATGGTATATAATGATTGTCTTTAAAATCCTTTTTATGGAATTGATTTAATGTTATTTGAGTACCATCAACTTGATGATATTCTACTTCTTCTTTTCCATCTATTGTTGCTCTAATTTCTAGTTCATAACCTGTAACATTTGTCATAGCATCCCACCAAATTACAAGTGAATCATATCCTGCTTCTCCTGTTAATCCTGATGGTGCTTCAATTACAGGTGCTGGAATTCTATCTTCCATTCCATTTAAAAATTCTACTTTAGCTATATCTGCTAATTTTTTACTTTTTGTTCCTGATACTCTAATTATGACTTTTTTTACTGCAACTTTGCTTCCTAAATCTATTACAATAGTTCCATCACTTTCTATTGTTGCTTGGTTTTGGCTCGCCCTTTGTAAATTATCTTCTTCTGCTATTTTATAAAGTTTTGAAGAAGTTGATGCAACTTTATATATTTCCTTTACATTTCCTGCAACTGTTTCTTGTTTTGTTTTTGGTCTTTGAGATTCATCTCCTATTATTGATGTTATTGTTTGTTCTTCTCCATTTTCATCTGTATATGTAATTACAGCTTCTCCATTTTCTATATTATTGTCTGGATTTGTAGATGGTGCTATAGTAATTTCTTGTGTTTCAACCTCATTATTTTCCAAATTTATTGCTAATTCAACTGGTGTATCTGGTGTAATTTCTTCCTTTGGGTTTGCAGGTGTTAAAGAAACATGTTGGTCATTGTTTTTTAAGATATTTTCTAAATTACCTTCTATTTCTGTTGTTGCGGTATTTTGCTCTTTAAATATAGCTTGTGTTGCTTCTGGCGTTGCAGCTAATAATTTATCATGACCATAAACTCCAGCTAGTGCAGAATCTTGACCTTTATTTATTGCGATATAAGATAAATCTATAATATTAGTAGCTTTATCTCCATTTAGGTCATATTTATTTTCGTTGTTATCTATTGAACGTATCATTTCTTTAATGTCTTCTTCATTAATTGCACTACCAGTTCCATAAATTGAACCTACTCCCATTACAGATCTTAAAAGTTTTTTACCATCTGCTCCTGTTGCAACTTTTTCATTTACATCAAAACTGTTTGCAATATCTATTGTTGTTATATAGCCACTTTTTACTGCAAGTGTTGTTGAAAAATTTTGATAATATTTACTTGATATTTTTAAAGTATACTGTGTTTCTACTTCTTCGCCTTCTTCAGTATTTGGGTCTGTTGGAATATTATCAAATTCATAATAAAACTTTCCGTCTTTAGCATCTCCTGAACTTCCTGCTAAAGGAACTTGTTTTTCTTCCTCTTGATATTTACTTAAAGTAACTATAAAATCTGATTTAGAAACAGATTGATTTGGTAATTTTAGATGTAATGTTACATCTAATCTTGCCGGCATACTTTCAGCAGTTTCATCTTCATCTGAAGATGTTGCTTCTGGTTCATCTTCTCCACCTTTACTATTATTTATAGGTGCTTCTTTTGTAGCTCCATTTATCATCATTAAGCTACTGTTTGTTTGTGAGTTAGTTGATGTATTTTCTTCATCACTGTCCTCTATCCCGTTTGCATTTGCTTCACTGCTAGTAGCTTCATCCTCTATATTTGTAGGGTCATCTTCTACATTTTCAGTCGATTTAGCACTATTATCTTGTGTTTCTGCAGAATTTTGTTCTTCTTGAATTTTGCTTTCTTCATCGTTTAGCAATTCTGCTGCTATTACTGCTGTGTTTCCACCAAGTAAAGATAATATAATGCTTATTACAATTGCAAATTTTAACATTTTTTTCATAAATGTTCCCTCCTTTTATTTTTATTGTAAAAAAAGACGGATAAAAATTGTTCGCTTTTTTATATGTGAAAAAAATATAAATTTTTTTGCTCTTTTACATATGAAAAAACGGATAATAATCGTTCGCCTTTTTTATTTATCACATTATATCAAAATTTTACTTCCTTGGCAATATTTTCTTCAAAAATTTTTTTACAATTTTTGATGCTTTTAGAGACGGAGAAAAAAAGCATCACTTTTTAATTTTTCTATCATATTATGTTTTAGGTGATTATATGAGAACTTTAAGATATGGAAATCGAGGACCAATGGTAGAATTTTTGCAAAATTTATTAAAAATACTTGGATTTTTAAATGGTAATATTGATGGAATTTTTGGAAATCAAACAAGAAATGCTGTTATTAATTTTCAAAGAGCTTTTGGATTAAATCCAGATGGAATTGTAGGTCCTTTAACTTGGAGAGCACTTATGCCATACATAAATGGAGGTTTAGGTTTTATTATACCTACTAATATTAGTTATAGCTACTCTATTTTACAAATAAATCTTAATTCTTTAAAAAGACTTTACCCTTTTTTAGAAATATCGTCTGCTGGAAAAAGTATTTTAGGTAATAACATTCCTGTTATAAAAATTGGTAATGGTTCAAATGAAGTCTTTTATTCAGGTGCTATTCATGCTAATGTGTGTATTAATTAGTTACAACTTTTTTTATAAAAAATATTCCATAACTAATAAATTTAGTGAGAGTATAGAAAATCTTGTGTAAAAAGTCCTTCCGTGATAAAATAAATATTATCATAAGGGAGGGCTTTAATTATGCCAAAAAGAAAGAAA
>CANRQH010000054.1 GCA_947632745.1 uncultured Clostridia bacterium
AAATATGTTTTTATAGATTCTATTAAATCTTTAAAATATGTATCTTCTTCTAATTGAATAATTTGTTTTTTGTTTTTGGGATTTATTATTTTTTGAACCTTGTCTATATTAGATATTATTTTTTCCTCTGTAATTACCATTCTTACATTTACTATGCCAGATCTAGACATTGTAAAGCTACCTCCTTTGTTATTAATTTAATGTTTTTTCTTTTTTTATTATACATCACTCACCAAAAAACTACAAGATTTTTCAAAATTTTTTTCTTTACATTTTGGTAACAGAAATATTACATTTTTGTTACATTTGTTTTAGAATTTTATCTATTTCAATGTTTCTTTTTATCTTTAAAGTGGTTGTTTTCACAAGTTCTTCATCAGTTAGAAATAACTTCTTTACATATTTATATTTTGGCATTGTTTGGTTTACTTCTTTTACCCAATTCCAAATTTTTTCTTTTATTTCTTCTTCAGAAATATTGCCAAATTTTTCTTCAATATATTCTTTATCATACACAACTTTTACAGAAATAGTAACATTTCCATCTTGAGTTGGCATACCCAATACCATACATTCCTTTACCATATCTGATTTTTCTATTAAGCTTTCGATTTCTTCTGGGTAAACATTTTTGCCATTTTTTAAAACTATAACAAATTTTTTTCTTCCACAAATATATATATATCCATCTTTATCAATTTTTGCCAAGTCTCCTGTTCTAAACCATCCATCTTCTGTAAATGCTTCTTTATTTGCTTCTTCATTGTTATAATATCCAAGCATTATAGAGTCTCCTTTTGCTAGAAGCTCCCCTACACCTGACTCATCTGGGTCATCTATTTTAACTTCAACACTTGGCATTTTCTTTCCTATTGAACCTAATCTTTTTAAATTTGTTCTTTCTGCAGAAATTACAGGAGATGTTTCTGTTAAACCATATCCTTGCATTATATTAAACCCTAAATCCCAAAATCCTTTTTCTTTTTCTGGATCAAACGCAGCTCCTCCTGCAACCATTATTCTTATTTGTCCACCAAGATTTTGATGTATTTCTTTAAATAATTTTTTTCTAACATCTATTCCTACTTTAAGTAATACATTACTTAATTTTTTACCTTTTTCTACAGTTTTAAGTTTTCCTTTTTCGTCTATTGCTTTTATTAATTTATCATACATTTTTTCAAAAACAACAGGAACACATATCATAGCTGTAATTTGAAAATCTTTTAATTCATTTGCAATGTGTCTTACACCTTTTGAAAATACTATTGCGCACCCAGCTGATAATGGATATAAAAATCCTACCGTACATTCAAATGTATGGTGTAGAGGTAAAAATGATAATAATACATCTCTTTCATCTAGCTCAAAATTAAATCTTATATCTATAATGTTTGTACACAAATTTTTATGTGATAACATTACTGCTTTTGACATATTAGTTGTTCCTGATGTAAATAGCATTATTCCCATTTCTTCGTTATTAATTTCTGCTTTTATGTATTCTGTATTTCCTTGTTTTAATAATTCTTCTCCTTTTTTTACTATTTCTTTGTAAGAGAATTTATTAAATTCATTTTTCTCTAAATCCATAGATATGAAATATTTTAATTTTGTATTACCTTTTTTTTGAATTTTTGCCATTGCCTCATCATATTTTGAAGAATAAAATATTGCTTCAACTTCTGAACGAACAATTAAACTTTCTATTTCATTTTCTGGTAATGCTTTATCTAATGGAACTACTATTCCTGTACCACAACAAATAGCTAGGTATGCTATTTCCCATTCATACCTATTTTCACTAATTAATGCTATTTTTTTCCCTTTTAGTCCCATTTCTATTAATGCTGTACCTATACTATTCATTTCATTATATAAATCTTTGTATGTAATTATTTTTGCTGTATTTCTATTTTCTCCACCAACATAATATGCTGGTTTGTCCCCATATCTTCCGAACTGCACCATATATCATTTCTTTTAAATTTTGAAATCTTATAGTTCTATCTAACATTTTTAAATCAATTCCTTTCTTGCTACATATTAAAGCATAAAAGCTATTTTATTTTTCTCTTAAACCCTTTATTACTGTATTTTCAAATTCTTTATATACTTTAGATAAATCAAAATTTTCTTGTTCTCTTATTTTATACACTAAACTTGAACCAATTAAGCCATAAATTTCTGATGCATATATTTTTGCATCTCCTTGTTTTATTTGACCTACATTTATTCCTTGTTGTACTATTTCTTCAATTTTGTTTATATATTCATATATATATTGTTTACACTTTTGGTTTCTTTTTTCACTTCCATAAAATTGACTTAATAAAATTGTAATTATATCTTCATATTTGTTTACAATTTTTATTTGAATTAATACTATTGCTTTTATTTTATCTATGTAGTTTTCATATTTTGATGTTTTTATGTCTAAGCTATTTTGCAAAAGCTTCATTCCTTCTTTTACTAAAAAGTCAAATATTTCTTCTTTACTCGAAAAATGATAATATAGCGTTCCTTTTGCTACTCCTACTGTTGCTGTTATTTCTTCTATACTTGTGTTTTCATATCCTTTTTCTGCAAATAATTTCATTGAGGCTTCAAATATTTTTCTCTTTGTTTTGTTCAAAGCTATTCACTCCTCTTACTTTAATTTAATTATTTATTTCACTTTATTTTTACAGTTTTACGTATATTATATATAATTTATGAGATTTTTGCAATAGAGTTAAATGGATTTTTTACACGTTTTTTTAATCTTTTTTAATTAATAATTAAATATTTAAATGTAAAGCAAAAGTAGCACTGACTTGCAGTACTACTTTTGCTTTTGTATAATAATTATAAAATTTACACACTAGACTTGACAAGATCTATATTTTCAAGAACATTAATCTGAGCCACCTACAAGAACAACGCGAAAAGTCTTATCCATATGCTCTCCATTGATTATACTACCAGTGTCCTTTCTAGAGGCGAATAATCCCGCTCTTTCAGCTTCACTACAATTGCCACCCCAAGCCTCAAAAGGTCCCCCATTAGAGGCTGCAAACCTGTAGTCACCGAACCATTCCCCTTTTATTTCCATTTGAGCAAATCCTACACCATCTAATACGTCTAATCGCGTGTTCGCGAATTTTGTACTTTGTCCGTCCTTATAGGCAAAAGAGTTACCCCATCGCAAAGCATCACCGGCTGAAGAGTCGTAGCATGCCATACTTTCCAAAGTTCCTCCACTCATGTCATATATTCCATACACATTTCCCGTTGTACTTGCCAAACCACCTGCTTCGGTATCATATGAATTTGTTGTTGATGATACTTCTGCACTTACACTATCCCCTGCCATTCCTGTATAATGATTACTATTATTATTTATTGTTATTTCATGTCCATTCCTTCCATATTGGCTATGAGCTAAATATGCTACTGCCCCCCATTCACTACATTTCATTAAGTGACTAACTTTACCTTCATCATAATTTAATGCCCTTGTATAATATTGCCCTATTGATTCGAATTGCCAATATGGTGAAACTCCGGGCTTACTCACCGGATTGTTTGTTTTACTGTCTTCGCTCATTTCGTACTTTGCAACCCATATTCCAACTATTCCTTTATCTGTTCCAAATCCTCCTCCCAAAGCTTCTGAGCCTGGTCCGTAAAATGCTGGGTGTACTATATAACTCTTTTCATCTTTTATTACTGTTTGGACTTTCTCGCCCATTTTAATTTCTATTGTTCCTCCATTTACTTTTACTACTTTTGCTCCATCTTTATCTGTTAATCCATTTCCATCAAAATATGCTAGTGGCTCCTCTCCATTTCGGTAAGTTTGCTCATCTGTATAATATGTTATTCTGTATGCATATCTTGGTATCCACACAAAATAACTTCCATCGTTTGGATTTTTTGCGTTTGCCCAATGACTTCCATTTTCTCCCTTATTATCATTTTTTGAACCTTCCTCTAATGCTCTATATGAATACCATTCTTCATTTGTACTTGGTGCTTCTTTTTTCTCTGTCCATGTCTTTGTGCCTTCATCCCATGTCCATGCTACTTTCGTCATTCCACTTAAATATTTCTCTGGAGATTCTGGATTTGATTGAATGTTATTATCTTTGTCTACCCATATTACATCTATTGTTCCAAACCCAATTTTTCCTATTTCTGCTGGTATTTGATTTACCTTTACTGTTTGTTTTTCCGATTTTTCTTTTCCGTCTGCTGTTGCTTTTACATCTACTGTATATATTCCGTTTTTTTCTACTTTGAATGTTGCTGTTCCCGCTTCTTTATTTACTGTTCCTCTTACTTTCGTTCCATCTGGTGAAGTCAATGTTATGTCTTCTATACTTTCAAATTCATCCACATTCGTTACTGTAACCGTTATTGACACCTTTTTATCTTCATCTGGTCCTTCTACTTGTATGTTCATTTCTGGAAGCCCTTTTTCTTTTAATGTAGTACTTAATGTATCTGGATCTACTATAAATATATACCCATCTTTTTCTACTTGTAATTTTCCATCTCCTGTGTCTTTTACTGTGTATCCTTTACTTTTTAAAAATGTTTTTAGGTCTGTTGTATCTCCCAAATTTTTATTTCCAGAATACTCCATTAAATACATATCTAGCTCTTCCTTTGCTTGTGCCTCCCCTGTTTTGTCTCTTGCTTCTTTTGCATTTGTTAATATTCCTCCTTCTCCTGCTAACATCGATATTGATATTCCAGCTAAAATTAATAATACTATGATTGTTACTACTAATGCTATTAAAGTTATACCCTTATTTCTTTTGTTTTTTATAAACATATTTTTATTCCTCCATTCCTTTTAATACATGATTTTATTTTCACACCACAAATAGACGGACTTAACTTGTATCAAATGCCTCGGGTTGCATTTTATATTCACAAGTTTTTCCGTCTATTATTTATATTCACTTTATTTAATTTTTTATTTATTTGGTAAACATAAAGTGTGTGTGTGTGTGTGTACTGCCTCAAGGGTTTCAGCGTGTAGCATTTTTAAACATTTTATTTTTTCTACTTCATGTTTGTTTATCATTCGTGCTCCTCCTAATATTTTCATTTTCACTTTTTATATTATTATAAAATTTATTTTTTGTCAATTAGTTATTTTAATTTTTCAATTTCTTCTTCTGTTAAACCTGTTACTTCGGCTATTTGCTTTATTGGTATTTTCATTTCTAGTAATTTTTTTGCTATTTTTCTTGCTTTTTCTTTTTCTCCTTCCACTTTGCCTTCAACTCTACCTATAGCTTTGCCTTTTTCTATGCCAACTGCCTCAAATGTGTTCTGGTCTCTTAAAAAACCTGCTCTTGCGTCTACTAATCTTTTAAAATCTGGGTCTGAACTTAAATATGCTAATTCTTCCTTTGCTTGTTTTAAGCAATCACTTTCTTCCATATTCTTTTCTACCTCCCTATTTTGTGGATTTTCTATAAACTTTAACCATAGAGCAAGTTCATCTTTTTTGATATCTGTATTTCTTATTTTTGGTATCTCTAATATATGAAACTCTATATCTTTTGTTAGTATTTTATCTGGATGTTTTCTTTCTCTTAGATTCCACATTGTATGGTATTCTGTTAAATCTAATAATTTCTCAATTTTATAATCTGCTATTAAAATTGATATACATGGTTTTAAAATATTATAATCATCTCCACTATTTATTTTTAATGTATACATTTGACCCCAATAATCTAACAACCTTTTTTCCATATATTTATATGATACAACTTGTAACTCTATATCACAATCTTCCCCATCATTGAACTTCGCTCTTATGTCTAATCTTCCTGTTTTTGAATCTATTCTGTTGCCAAGCATTCTTTTATTCAAATCTAAATTAACATTATTTACTTCTCTTTCTAGTATTAATGATAATAAATGTCCTGTTATTTTGCTATTTTTTTGATTACCAAAAAGTTCTTGAAATACTATATCATTTTTTAATTCTAATAATGTTGATTCTGAAATAACTCTCACCTCCTTGTTACATAAATTTTTTATGCCCCCTGAGCAAAGTTTTTGATTCATTTTTTTGAAAATTACGTAACAAAAAAGTTTGAATTAATTTTTGAATAAAATTTTCTATGACTCAAAATAATTTGCATTTTTATTATAATACTGTACTTTGAATTTTGTCAATAGTTGACGTAAAATTTTTAAATTTCATTACGTCTAACGTAATTAATGTTATACCTTTATTTTGTTTTAACTTTCGTCTTTTACAAATAATAAAATTGGGGCTAATGTTAACCCCTCTTTGCCAGTAGTATAGTCTTTATCATATAATTATAAACTTTTTAATATACTCTACCATAAACAATGGAATATTTAACAAATTGCCATCTTTATTTAAATTTCTTAAAGATAGTCTAATTCTTAAATTTGGCTCATATTTTTCGTTATATATTTTTATACTATTATTATTAATATTCTCACTTGATTTTACTTCAATTGGTATAATCTCGTTTTTATATTGAAGTATATAATCTATTTCATATCTATTGTCAAATGTAAAATAATGAGGTTTTAAGCCAATAGCTGTTAACATTTGCAATATATAATTTTCTGTTAAAGCTCCTTTAAACTCTTCAAATAACCTATTTTTTTCTATTATTACTTTACTATCTAAATCTGTCATTTTTCTTAATAAGCCTACATCATTTAAATAAATTTTAAATGCAGATATGTCATTATAACTAATAAGTGGCATATTGGGTTTAGTTACATTATAAATTTTATTTATTAAATTAGCATCATTTAGCCAATTTAATGCACCTTCATATTCTCTAGCTCTTGCACCATCTTTTGCTACTTGATATAGAAATTTTTTATTTTCTTTTGATATTTGTGATGGTATGCTATTCCAAATTATAGAGATTCTATTTGCTTCTATATTAGTTGTATGTTTTGCGAAATCACTTTCATATGCTTTTAAAATATTATCTTGTATTTTATTAACTTTTTCTATATCTTTTTCTTCTACCCAAGAATTTACCGCTTCTGGCATTCCACCTATTATAAAATATGCTTTTAATTTTTCGGTTAATTTATCAAAGAAAATATCTGGAATATTTTCTATTGTTTGAATAGAATCCATATATTGAACGAGATTTTCACAATTATCAGCTTTTAAAAATTCCGTATATGTCATTGGATACATATCCAAAAAGTCTACCTTTCCAACAGGAAATGATGTGTGTGATAATCTTATTCCAAGCAAAGAACCTGCACTTATGATATGATATTCATTTGCTTCTTCTTCAAAATATTTTAGCGAATTTAGTGCATCTGGACATTCTTGAATCTCATCAAAAAAAATTAATGTTTTTTCTGGTATAATTGCTTTTCCATATATAAATGATAGTTGCTCTATTATTCTAGTTGGGTCTTTTGTATTTTCAAATAAATTGTATAATCCTGTATCATGGTCAAAATTAAAATATGCTATTCCTTCATAGTTTTCATTTCCAAATTGTTTTACAATATATGTTTTTCCAACTTGTCTTGCACCTCTTAATATTAGTGGCTTTCTGTTTTTATCTTGCTTCCATTTTATTAATTCTTCCATTATTTTTCTATACATAATCATCATCTCCTCTATATATTATAGCATATTATTTTTGTTTTTGCACGTTTTTTGCATGTTTTTTATATTTTTTTACACGTTTTTTACATCTTTTTCAGATTTTTTTACACATTTTTCTCAACTTTTTTTGTTTATTTTACACATTTTTTGCATATTTTTATAAAATTTTAAATGTTTATTTTATATTTTATACATTTTTTAAAAAGTTTTATGAAAAACCTTGAATTTATTTTAGTTTTAGTATAGTATATAATATATAATTATATTAGAGACACAGGAGGAAAAAAAATGCCTAGAAAAACTAAAGAAGCTGAAGAAAAAATAGAAGATGTAAAAAAGAAAAAAGTAACTTCAAAGAAAACAGCAGTTAAAAAAACTTCTACTGAAAAAGCAACAGAAAAAAAAGCAACTGCAAAGAAAGCAACTACAAAAAAAACAACTGCAAAGAGAACAACTGCTAAAAAGTCTTCTACAAAAAAAGCAGAAGTTACAGAAAAAAAAGCTCCTACATCGAAAAAAACTTCTACCAAACAAACCAAAGCTAGTACAACAAAGTCTTCTTCTAAAAAAGATACTAAAACAAAAACTGCAACTAAAAAAAATACGAGTTCAACTAAAACAAAATCTTCTAAAAAAGAAAGTAAATCATTAAAAAAAGTATCAACTAATACAAAAAATAATATAAAAAATGGTCAAACTTTTTCACCAGAATATTATGATTTACCTTTTAGATACAATAAAACAGTTGTAAAAATACTTGCGCAAACTCCAAACAACCTATTTATTTATTGGGAAATTTCTGATGAAGATAGAGAAAATCTAAAAAATCAATATGGTCAATATTTCTTTGAGATAACAAAACCTGTTTTAATTATCCATAACGAAACTATGAATTACGCTTTTGAAATAGATATAAACGATTTTGCAAATAGTTGGTATTTACATGTTGAAGATAGCAATTGCGAATACAAAATAGAACTTGGTAGAAGACCAATACCAATAAATTATAATTATATACCAAACTATAATATAGAAAAACAAGGTTATATTGAACCTGTAACTACACCTTATATTTATGTTTCATCTTCAAATAGTTTAAAAGCTCCAAATGACCATGTCTTATTTAATAACTCAAATAAAGTTACTTTTAGAAACATAAAAAATAATCAAATAACTGAAAAAGCTTTAAAGGACTTCTTATTTATAAATAAAGATAATCAATTTATTAATATTTATGAACTATATAAATTTTTAAGTGAAGAATTTATAAG
>CANRQH010000055.1 GCA_947632745.1 uncultured Clostridia bacterium
TAATTACAACAGATGGAAGCTTTACAGAAATTCCAAGAGAAGATTATATTCAAGCTGAAGAAAGAGTTGTTGCAGAACTTAAAGGTATTAATAAACCTTTTATTATGGTTTTAAATTCTAGCCATCCAGAAAATTCTGATACTAAACATTTAGCATCTACCCTTTCTGAAAAATATGGAACTACAGTTATGCCAATGAATTGTGCTGAACTTGATATAACTGATATAACAAATATTTTTTCTAAAATATTATATGAGTTTCCTGTTAGTCAAGTTAACTTTTCTTTTCCAAAATGGGTTAATGGCTTGGATTTTGATCATCCTGTTAAACAAGAGTTATTTAAAGATGTTAAAGAAGCATTTAGTGATATTACTTTATTAAAAGAAGCTTCTAAGTGTAGTAATTCTATAAACCAAACAAATATAATTACTAAAACTCAAATTGATAATATTGAACTTGGTACAGGTAGAATAAATGTTACTATTACTTTGAAAAATGATTTATTCTATCAAGTTTTAACACAGATGACTGGTGTTAATATTTCTAATGAGGGTGATTTGTTTGCTATTATTAATGATTTAGCATCTACTAAAAAGAAATATGACAAAATTGCTAATGCTTTAGATGATGTAAATCGCAAAGGTTATGGAGTTGTTACCCCTTCTATTGATGAGCTTATTTTGGCTGAACCTGAAATGGTAAAACAAGGCTCAAGATTTGGAGTTAAACTTAAAGCTACAGCACCTAGTTTGCATATTATAAAGGCAAATATTGAAACTGAGGTTTCTCCAATAGTAGGTTCTGAAAAGCAGTCTGAAGAATTGGTAAATTATTTACTTTCTGGATTTGAAAGCGACCCTAAAAAGATTTGGAATTCTAATATTTTTGGTAAGAGCTTACACGAACTTGTAAATGAAGGCTTACAAGCAAAACTTGCTAAAATGCCAGAAGAAGCTCAAATGAAATTACAAGAAACTTTAGAAAGAATCGTTAATGAAGGTAGTGGCGGATTGATTTGTATTATACTTTAATTAAAATTTAATAATTATTAATTTTATTAATATTAAGCCGGTTCTAAGTTTAATAATATTTGCGTCTCTCGCTCGGCACGAGCTTTTCTTCACAGAAATTCTATGTATATATTTTGGCACCCTTCCACGGCAAGCGTGAACTCTTTCCAAAATATATACTTAGAATTTCTAGTTTAGAAAACTCTACATTCGCGAGTTTCCTTAAATATTATTAATCTTAGAACCGGCCTATTATTGCTAATTATTTATTTTTTTACTTTTTTATTGTACTATTATTCAAATATTTTTCAACTAATATTAAAAGTTCTTCTGCAGTTTTTATTTGTGTTTCTGTTTCTTCCGGTTTTACAATAAATTCATCATCATAGTCTGAATCTTCTCTTATCTTACTTGCTTTTGTAATTTTCCTTCCTATACTTTTAGGAAAAATCTCTGTGTTAATATAATTTTTATTAAAATATGCTTGTACGTCCTTATGCCTTTTAAAATCAACAGGTTCTAACGCCAAAACTGCTTTTATACTATGAAAAATTGAATAAAAAGCTCTGTTATTAGCAGATTTATAAAATTTTGCTTTATATAGCATTTTACTTACTTCTAATTCTTCTTTAGCTTGTTCTAATCTGTGAATTGCTAACTCCTTCGATACTTTAGGACTCACTTAATACCACTCCTTCCTTTTGCACATTCATATAAAAAGGTAATGCTTCTAACCAATAATTAAATTTATCAATATTTTTTACTAGTGGTGATAACTCAAATTCAAAATTATTATCATATTCAATGTCGTAAGCATAATCCCATATTTTATCTCTATATTCAACTATTTCGTCGTCCGAAAGATCTGTTAAAATCATTATATCTATATCAGAATTTGTATTAAAATCTCCTCTTGCATACGAACCAAACAGTATAATCTTCTTTACTCTTTTATTTAAAATTTTGTTTACTCCAATTATAAATTCCTCAATAATTTTATTTATATTTTCTGGTATGTTATTCATTACTTTTTACACTTCCTTTCTGATATTTGATATATTACATATTATAACATAGATTTTTTATTTTGTAACGCCTTTTCAAATTATTTTTTTACTTTTTTCTTGTAAAATCCATTATAATTTTGTATAATAGTTACATAATATAAATATAAAGGCATAATATGGAAATTTTTTATATGTGTCAATAGCGAAAGGGATGGATTTTTTTATGAAAAAATTAGTTGTAAGAGATTTATATAAAAATACTAAAGAATATGAAAATAAAGAAATTACTTTAGAAGGATGGGTTCGTACTGTAAGAGATTCAAAAACTTTTGGATTTATAGAATTAAATGATGGCTCATTTTTTAAAAATATCCAAATCGTAATTTCAGATAAATTAGAAAACTTTAAAGAGCTTGTAAAATTAAATATAAGTTCTTCTATAAAAGTTACAGGGACTTTAGTTATTACAGAAAATTCTAAACAACCATTTGAAGTACAAGCTACAAATATTGAAATTTTAAATCTATGTGACAGCGAATATCCTTTACAAAAAAAGAGACATAGTTTTGAATATTTAAGAACAATTGCTCATCTTCGTCCTCGTTCAAATACTTTTTATGCAGTATTTAGAGTTCGTAGTGTTTTATCTTATGCAATTCATAAATTCTTTCAAGAAAAAGGATTTGTATATGTTCATACCCCAATCATAACTTCAAGTGATGCTGAAGGTGCAGGAGAAATGTTTAACGTAAATTCTTTTGATTTAGAAAATATGCCACATGTAGATGATGGTAAAGTTGATTATTCTAAAGACTTTTTTGGTAAACCTGCACATTTAACAGTAAGTGGTCAATTAGATGTTGAAACATACGCATCTGCTTTTAGAAATGTTTATACTTTTGGACCAACATTTAGAGCAGAAAATTCTAATACTGTAAAACATGCTGCTGAATTTTGGATGATTGAGCCTGAAATTTGTTTTGCAAATTTATCTGATGATATGGATTTAGCAGAAGAAATGATTAAATATATTTTCTCTTATGTAATAGAAAATTGCCCAGAAGAAATGGAATTTTTCAATAAATTTATAGACAATACATTGCTTGATAAATTAAATAATGTAATAAATTCAGATTTTGCAAGAATAACTTATACAGACGCAATTAAAGAACTTGAAAAACATAATGATGAATTTGAATTTAAAGTATCTTGGGGAATTGACCTTCAAACTGAACATGAAAGATATTTATGTGAAAAAGTATTTAATAAACCTGTTTTTGTTACAGATTACCCAAAAGACATTAAAGCATTTTACATGAAACAAAATCCTGATGGCAAAACAGTTGCAGCAGCTGACCTTCTTGCCCCTGGTATTGGAGAAATTATTGGTGGAAGCCAAAGAGAAGAAGATTATGATAAACTTATAAATAGAATGAAAGAATTAAATATGAATTTAAAAGAATATTTATGGTATTTAGATTTACGCAAATATGGAAGTGTTGAGCATTCTGGTTTCGGCTTAGGTTTTGAAAGAGCTATGATGTATTTAACCGGTATGCAAAATATTAGAGATGTTATTCCTTTCCCTAGAACACCAAAAAATTGTGAATTTTAGTTAGTAAAAACAGCCCTATAATTTGAACTCTACTTTTTAGAGTATAGTTCAAAATTAGGACTGCTTTTATCTTTTAATATTTACCCATATATTCTTCTCTATCATTTTCCCATAAATTTGGTTCATATACTGTTCCTGTAAACCAAACTTCGTTTGTTTCTTTGTCTCTTATTAAGAATAAAAATGGTTTATCAAAATTTACCATAATTGGGTCTTGTGGCATAATTGCTGCTGCATCCATCATTGCCATAACAGTTACAGCTGCAGCTTTTACTCCTTTTTCTGAAAAATCTATATTTGCTTTATGTAAGGCATCCCCTACATACATATTTTTTTGTGATTTTTGTATATCTGCCATATTTGAAAAATCTGCAAAATCTGCATCAAATGCGTCTGTTATTCCCAAATTAATTAAATCTTGTTTTAATTTTAAATCATATTCAAAAGAGAATTTTGGAATATTAATTTCTATTCCATTTTTTTCATTTGAGCTAGATTTTAATTTTTTTGTAATTTTATCTATATCTTCCATTTTTAAGTTGCTTATATATTCTTTTAAATTTTCTTTTGGCATTATTGCCATAAATTCTAATTCACTATCTTCTTCTTCCTCTAATGCCATTGTTAGAGCTGTAACATCCTCTCCTAAATAGTAAGATATATCATCTGATGAAGCTTTTTGGTACATTGTTGTTGCATTAATTTTAGTTCCATCTTCTTTAGTGAATTCTTTACCATAAGTATCATTAAAATCAAATTTTTCATCCCATTCTAAATCAATTGCTAAGGCATTTATCAATAACATTTGAGTATTTGGGTTTTGAACTAAATTATCGCTTAACATATTTTTAATTATTCCAAATGTTTTCTTGTCTATCCAATCATTTACATTTTTTGCACTTTGAAATTTATCATATTTTACTTCAGCACTATATTTGTTTTGTAAAGTATTTATAAATTCTTTTTTTACATATTCTGAATATGTATCTCTAATATATAATCCATTTGCTAATGAGATTTCTTTTTCTGCATTTTTATAATTTGGAAGTGTTAAGGTTCCTACTACATTTTCTATTTGGTCATATGTTTTACCATTAGCCCCTTCTTGTAGCATTTTTAAAGCATATTTTATTGATAACGGACTATATATTTTATTTTCCGGTTCATTTTCTAATTGTAAAAATTTTATTGAAAACTCTTTTGAATCTACATTTGACATTTCTTCTTTATCCCCCTGACTTATTGTATTTTGTTTTTGATAAGTATTTGTGTTATCATTTTCTCCTCTTTTTTCAATTTTTTCATAAACTACAATTCCGAATAATATTGCTATTATTACTAATAAAATTCCTACAACTGTTAGTATTCTAATTCCTCCTCTTTCGTTTTTCATAACAAATACCTCCTATTTTAATTATTTGGTTTCATTAATGGATATAAAACCACGTCTCTTATGTTTTGGCTGTTTGTTAAAAATTGCATAAATCTGTCAACTCCTAATCCCCATCCTGAAATTGGTGGCATACCATATTCCATTGCTTTTATATATTCATAGTCAATTGACATTGCTTCTTCATCACCATTAGCTTTTAGTTTGCTTTGCTCAATTAATCTTTTTTCTTGTTCAACACTATCTACAAGCTCAGAATATCCATTTATTATTTCTTGTCCATTTACTATTAATTGAAATCTATCTGTAAGTGCTGGATTTTCATCATTACTTCTTGCAAGTGGAGATAAATCTATTGGGTGTTTTATTAAATATGTTGGCTTTATAATTTTTGGTCTACTTACTTTTTTATAAAGTTGGTCTATAAGGTTTCCTCTACCTAATTCTTCTATATTTTCTGCTTCTAATTCTATTTTTTTATCTCTAATTTCTTGAAGCAAATCTTTTGCATTATCGAATTTATCAATATCTATTCCACAATCTTTTAATACTAAATCTTTAAATGATATTACTTCCCATTCTCCACCAAAATCTATAAGTTGATCTCCAATTTGAACCTTCAAGTTGCCATCATATAATTTTCCTATAATATATACAACCATTTCTTGTAAGAACTTCATGTTGTCTTCATAATTCCAATATGCACTATATCCTTCTACCATCGTAAAATCTTGCAAGTGATTGCTATCTATTCCTTCATTTCTAAAATCTCTTGCAACTTCATATATATTATTAAATCCACCAATTATTAATTTCTTTAAAGTTAATTCTGGAGATATTCTTAAAAATACATCCATATCATGTGCATTATGATGTGCAATAAATGGTTTTGCTGTTGCTCCTGACGCAGTATTTTGAAGTGCTGGAGTTTCAACTTCTATAAATCCATGGTTGTCTAAAAATTCTCTAAGTAGTCTTACAAATTTTGACCTTAATAAGAATTTCTTTTTAGCTTCATCATCCATAATTAAATCAAGATGTCTTTCTCTATAAATAGCTTCTTGATTAACTAGCCCATGATATTTTTCTGGAAGTGGTCTTAAGGCTTTTCCTAAAAATTTGTATTCATATACTTGTAGGCTTTTTTCTCCTGCCTGAGTTGTAAAAATTTCTCCTTTAACTCCTATAAAATCCCCAATATCTAATATTTCGTGGAACTTTTTGTATTCCTCTTCTCCTAAATCATCTCTTTTTATAACAAGTTGTATATGTCCTGTAATATCACTTAAATCTAAAAATGATATTTTCCCCATTTTTCTTTTAGACATAACTCTTCCTGCAAGTGAAACATTTTTTGTACCATCTTCTAATTTTCTACTTTCACCTATTTCATGTGTTGTTTCATATCTTTCAGGATGTGGATGAATTCCATATTCTTCTATTTTGTTTAATTTATCCTTTCTTGCTTGCATTAATTCTTTTTCGTTAGCCATTTTTTTAGCTCCTTTCTCATTTTTTAATATCTAAATTTTACACTTTTTTGTTAATTTATCATAATGTCATTTTATTATATACATTCATTATTATATCATATCTTATTCCAATTATTTTTTTATAAAATTCTTTTCTTTTATTTGAAATACAATCTATACTGTCTATAAGTTTATTAATTTTTTCTATATCAATTCTTTTAAACACTCTTGCAATTGCTTTATTGCACTCTTCATTTTTCATGCCTTTTATATATGTCATATAATTAATTTTTTTATCATTTTCTTTTAGGCATGAATAACAATTTATTGCTAAATTTTTTAATTCTGTTTCAATTTTTTTATTTGGATTTGCACTTAATGCTAAATTTTCAAATTCATATAACACATGATTTTCATCAGTAAAATCTTCACATCCACATACTATTTTTTCTTTTCCATTATATACATAAGTTCCTAAAATTGTATTTTGTGTTTCAAAACCTGCTATTTTAAATATATTGCTTCCAATATATTCTGAAAATGCATTATTTATATATGATATATTTTTATTTTTTTCTCTTATTGGATCTGGAAATTTTACTAAATATTTTTTATTATTGTAAATTAAAGTTTTCTTTTTTTCTGAGCCTCTATAACTGTTTAATTCTTCTTTTGCTTTTGAAAAGTCTAACATATTGCACCTCCTTGCTGTGTTTTTATTAATTTAAAAGCTTCACTCTTCTTTAATATCCAATATTTTACACTTTTTTTAACTTTTTGTCAATGATGCTTTTGGGGACGGAGAAAAAAAGCATCACTTTTTTCTCCGTCACCTTTGAATTCTTTGTCTTTTAGTTTTAATACCAATATGCAAGCTTTAAAAATGAATTTATTAATTTAGTCTGTTCTTCTAAATCATCTTTATTTGTCACATTATATTCCTTTCCATTTATGTTTCTAGAACTTAATGTCCACAAAAAAGCTTTTAATTTTGGAAATCTATCAACATTTTGCTTCATAAAATAAACTAAATCACATACTTTTTTATATATTTCACTTTGTTTTTGTTCTTCTTGTTTGTATTTATCTACATCAACCATTAATTCAATTGGTTTTGATATATTTAATCTATAATTATCATTATCAAACGAATCTATATAATTTTTATAACTTTCACAAAATATTCTATACATTATATTTCTCCCTAAATATTTTTAATTTTCTTTTAAATTCTTCTTTTTTACTATCAAATAAATCTTCTCTATTTATAATTTCTTCTATAATGTTATTTAATACTGTTTTATCACATTTTGGAACTATTTCATTTAAGTCTTCAATATCTTTTTCTGCAAGTCGAATAATCTTGCTTACTGCAATATCTTCTTTTGAAAGAATATACACATTTCGTATATTGCCCTAACATACAGGCTCCTCCACCAATTATATATATATCAAAAGGCTCTAACTTAAATAACTTCGTTACTTCTTCCATTTCATGAAGTACCTCCATTAAATTATCTCTAATCATAATCTTCCCTACTTTCTATTGCTATTTTACACTGTTTTTGTTAATTTATCAATAATTTTTAGAAAGATAATTCTCGAGGGTAATTTTTCTACCCTCGAGATAATCAATAAGTATAATATATTATATTCCTAATTCATAAGGAGTACCCTTCGTTCCATCTCCATTCGTTATTTCGACATCAGATGATAGAAGGAAAACAGGGCGAAAAGCATTCCATAGCGTCTCTCTCGTGGCAGATATCGTTCCGCAGGCTCCAGGTACATAAGGGATCATAATCTAAGATTCCAGTATTATCGACTGTTCGAACGGAGAAGGCATAATGACCACTCTGACCAAACACATAGCGAGAGGCTAGCCAAGTATCACTATTTGTTGCATTTAAATCTAAAGTATTTAATCTGTCTACATCTTCTATATAATTATTATCAATATCTTTAAGTTCTTTAGCAAATTGATGCATTGATGCATTATCTACTAATTGAAATTTTCCATCTTTTAAAGTAGCTATGCTTCCTAAACTTCTTGCACCAATTACTATTTTATTTGCTGTTTCTTCTTGGTTATCTGTTTTTAACATATATTCTTTTGCTTTATTATTTAATGTATATACGGCATTATTATAGTCATCTTTTGCTTTATCAAAATCTTTATTAGATCCTAATGTTACTTTTTCCTCTTCATCAGTACCGTTTGCTTTAATATTATCCGCCGATATTATTTGTAATCCATGTTTTCTCTCTTCATATTCATCATTATATAATACTCTACATAGTATTCCATTATATTTTACATACGGACTTTTTTTATGCTCTT
>CANRQH010000056.1 GCA_947632745.1 uncultured Clostridia bacterium
TGTTACAACATATATTGCTAAACTTATAAATATTGATTTTTGTAATTTATTATTATCTTTTATTATTTTGTAAAATAAGTATAAATTTATTATCATAAATGAGTAATTTATAATGTACTGCATTTCATTTAATAAGTTTCCATATGAACTTCCATTATGTAATTTTTGAAATAATACTAAATGTATTGCAGAATATATTGCATAAATTAAGGCTATTATTATTTTTTGCTTTTTGTTTTTTTCTTTAAAAAACAGTATTATAAAACATATACATGGTATAATGGGTCTTAATACTGTTGATGGCGAAAATGTTGTGTTAAAAATGTTTCTAAATAAAAAACTCATTATATCAAGTATAGGGCATATTATGATAAATAAACACATTAAATTTTCTAATCTTATTTTCTTTTTTATGGTTTCTATCACGTATTTTTCTCCTTTTTCTGTCAATTAGTGTCAATGAAGACGCGCTTTTTTGTCATTTGGGACGTGCTTTTTTGACAGATTTTTATATTAGTATTTTATATGTTTTACGTAGGTTTGTCAAATTGTAACTTTTTATAAATTTTCTTAAATAAAAATAGCCTTGAATTTAATTCTTAAACTCAAAGCTAAACACTTATTTATTTTCTATAATAAACAACCTCCTAAATAATTTCTTCCACCATAATATATATGCGCAACATATACTATTTTTTTTAACTCATCTATGGTATGTATTTTTCTTTCCATTCTTTAAAAACTTCTCTAGCCTCTTTTACTCTACCATTTCTTATATCATCTTCTGCCTTTAATAAATGTTCTTCTATATCTTTCTTTAATATTTTTTTCCTATATTCTTCCATTTTCATAATTACAATATTGTTATTATTCATAGTAATAACCATTTCTCCATTTTGATTTACTGCTGTTTTTAAATCTTGTATATTTGTTACTTGTATCATATCAATACACCTCTCTTTACTATACTATAAATAGTATAACATAAATTTTACTATTTTTGAATACTTTTCGTTCATTTTTTTTATTATTATTTGTAAACAATTACATTATATACAATTTATAATGATGCAATAAAATTTATAAGTAATTTTATTTACACTTCTCATATACAAATTTTTAAAACTATTATTTTTTAAAATTTCATTTTTCTTCCAATTTGGAAATTTTGTATTTAAATTGTTCCAAGTTTCGTTTAATAATTTATTTCTTTCACTTTTATTTTTTATTTTACACATCCTTTTTAACGAACTACATAGTAGTAATCTTGTGTAAGTATATTCTAATTCTTGCTTATATTCATCATAAAGATTTTTTTCTTTGTAATAAGAAATTACATTATCAAGTATTGTAAAAATTTCTCTTGTTTTGATATTTTGAGTATTAGCAAGTGAATCTTCTCTTTGGGTATAGTGTATAAAACATTTTTTTACAAAAGATACTTTATTTAAATATGGCACAAGCTTATAGAAAAATTCTACATCTTCATATCTTAAACCTGTTGGAAATTCTATTTTATGCTCTTCTATTATTTTTCTTTTTATTAATTTGTTCCAAGCTACAACTCTTGCTTTTTCTAGCATTTCTTTTTTGCCTAAATATTTTACCCCTATATCTTGCTTTTGTTTATTTGGATATTCCCAAATAAAGTCACATTCTACCATATCTGCATTTTCTTTTTTTGCTAAGTTGTACATTTCTTCATATGCATTTAGTTCTATGTAATCATCTGAATCTAAAAATGCTATATATTCCCCAGTTGCATGTGGCATGCCAAAATTTCTTGCGCTTGAAAGTCCACCGTTTTCTTTTTCTAAATATTTTATTTTTCCTTCATATTTTTTCATATAGTTTTCTATCTTTTCTTTAGAGGAATCTGTTGACCCATCATTTACAACTATTATTTCTATATCTTGTAAAGTTTGATTTAAGGCAGAATCTAAACATCTTTCTATATAATTTTCTACATTATAAACTGGTATTATTACACTTACCTTTGGCATTATTTTTCCCCTTTCAAATATTCTTCTGCTCTATCTGCTAATTTTTGATATTTTAATTTTTTATCTTTTATTTTTTCTCCTAATTCTGGCAATATTCCAAAATTAGCATTCATTGGCTGGAATTTATCATTTGGAGTTGAAATATATTTTGCGAGTGCTCCTATCATTGTATATTCTGAAAATACTACTTTTTCCTCCATTGTCTCTCTCTTTTTAGAAAATACTATTTTTTCCTCAGTTGTTTCTTTTTTTATTGCTTCATACATTTTAACTGCATTTATTGCTGAAACTAAACCTGATGAAATAGATTCTACATATCCCTCTACTCCAGTTATTTGCCCTGCAAAATATATATTTTTATTTTCTTTAAAATTATATGTTTCATCTAGCAGTTTTGTTGAGTTAATATAGGTGTTTCTATGCATTACACCATATTTTACAAACTCTGCATTTTCTAGTCCTGGAATCAACGAAAATACTCTTTTCTGTTCTCCAAATTTTAAATTTGTTTGAAACCCTACTATATTATATATTGTACCATTACAATCATCTTGTCTTAATTGTACAACAGCATACGGCCTTTTTCCATATCTTGGGTCATCAAATCCTACTGGCTTTAGTGGACCATATCTTAAAGTATCGATTCCTCTTTTAGCCATAATTTCTATTGGCATACATCCTTCAAATATTTCTCTTTTTTCAAAATCATGTAATGTTACAACTTCTGCTGAAATAAGCTCTTTTACAAATGCTTCATATTCTTCTTGGTTCATTGGCAAATTTATATAACTTGCTTCTTGCTGTTTTAATCTTTCTTTCCAAGCTTCAATTGATTCTTCTTTTTGTTTTTCTTGCTCATATCTATTACCCAAAAATGCAATATCAAAATTTATACTGTCTTTCGTAACTATTGGTGCTGCTGCATCGTAAAAAGCAAGATTATTTTCCCCAGTAAGATTTATTATTTCTTTAGATAGTTTTTCAGATGTAAGTGGTCCTGTTGCTATAATTACTATTCCATCTTTTGATAAATCTTCTAAAGAAATTTCATCTCCTACTTCTTTATTTATTATTTCTATATAAGGATTTTTTTCAATTTCTTCTGTTACTTTTTTAGAAAAAAGCTCCCTATCTACAGCTAAAGCTTGTCCTGCAGGAACTGCCGTTTCATCTGCTATTTTTATTAAAAGAGAATCTAAACTTCTTAATTCTTCTTTTAACAGACCACATGCATTTGTGTGTAAATTAGATTTAAAAGAATTACTACATACTATTTCTGCTAAGTTTTTATTTGTATGTGCTGGTGTGTATTTATTTGGTTTCATTTCATATAATTTTACTTTTATCTTATTTTTTGCAATTTGGTAGGCAGCTTCTGTTCCAGCTAAGCCGCCACCAATTACTGTTATATAATCTTTCATACAATTTCTCCTGTTGTCATTGGGGACGTCCTTTTTTGACAGCTGATGCTTTTTTGTCTTAAGTTCCCAAAATCATCATTACATATTTTACCATATTTCATCCTCAGTTACAACATATTTATATGCATATTTATCCACAACAACATATAAATCGCTTTCTTGTTTTTCTAAAACTTCATAATGAATAATATTTGTTTTATTTTGTTCGGCAACATCAATTAAATCATAAAAATTTTGAACATTCATAATTTGTAAATTTTTTAAATTTGGCTCATCTTCTACAGTTGCAATTATTTCTCCATAATATTTAAGAATTCTATTTATATTTTTTTCATACATATTTTGTGGCACTTTATTTTTTCTTATAATCACTATAATTAATACAATTGCAATAATAATAAACAATATAGCTATTACATAATATATAATTTCTTTTTCACTTATTTTATTATCTGGTGGAATAATATCACTTATAGTTGTTTTTTCATCGTTTTCTTTAATTTCTGTTACTCCCCTATTTATAGGTATTTCAAGTTCTATATAGTCTTCTACAGTTTTAGTTTCTACATTTAAATTTGGAATATCAATATTTAAATTGATATTTAATCGAACTTTTAAAATAGATTCTATTATTATACCATAGTTTTCCTCAAATGAACGCGCTAAATTATTACATTTTTCATAATCTATATTAACCGTTTGATTTATTGAAAATTCTTGTGTATCATTTACAATATTTTCATTACTATTTGTTAAATTAAATTCTCTATTCCATACTTCTTTTGTTTGATTATCTGTTGTATTTGCTCTTCCAATAAGGTTTGCTGTTGCAATATAATTATATTTAACATTTACTTTATTATTTGTTTTAAAAATATATCCAAAATCTATATTTACATTTTTTATGGATTTTGAAGGATAACAAAGTCCAGATGGCAAACTTTCTGTTGAATAGAAATCATTTGGTTTTAACAAAATTTCATAATCATTATTTTTTTGAGTTTCATAAGTATATAAAGAATCCTTATTTTTTCTTTCGTTTAATCCTAGTGTAATAAAAATTCCTGCTATTATAATCATAATTATAATTAGACAAATATATATTATATTTGTTATTTTATTGCTATTTGCTAAACTTCTATTTCTACTAACATATTTTCTTTTCTTTTTTATTTTAATCACCTCCTAATTTTTATTAAAAGCTTCATACATCCATACGGATGGGAACCCTATATATTTAACATGAAATAAATATATTCCTTTAATTTGATTTATATCAACAAAATTTGTATCAACAATATTATTACTATCTCCTTTTGTTTGATATTTTACAGTTCCATTTTCTTCAATTACATTTACTACGCGATGAATTATGCTTTTTCCCTCCAATGTGTAAATTATAATTGAACCATTTGGAATTTCATATAATTCATTTTCTTTTAAATTTTTGTAAATTATAACATCTGCTCTACTAAATGTTGGAACCATACTATTCGAAAGTATTACTATTGGCTCATATTTGAATAAACCTAACATGAAGCAAATTAGTGTTATTGAAAATATTATTGTTATAAAATATTTTATTTTTGTTAAAAATGTTTCTTCTTTTTTTCTTAAATCCCTTTTACATTCAGTAAATTTATATTTGTATAACACATAAACAATAGCAGATGATATTATTGGTACAGAGCCTTTTATAAGCCAATTTATATTTGGAATAATTGGTAATAATATATTTATGCTTTCTTTAAAAAGTCTATATGTTAAAGAAAGTGCATATGAACCTTTTAAACATAAATATGTGTATAACATATTACATGCAATTAGTGGAAATATTGCTTCACACACATATTCAAATAATCCAACCATATTTGAATTGTAACTAAATAATGTAGAATAATTAATTTCTACTAATATAAAAAGTATTGTTATAGTTACTAAAACGAATTTATTTTTTTTATTTCTTATTACAATAACACTTCTTATAATCTCAATACTAATTATAGGAATTATTTGTATAACAATATTTTTTAATAAATCTATTATTTTATGACTATATGGACTTTTAGAAAACCCAAAGATAAATCCTAGATAAAAATATATAATAATATGCACACATGAAATTATAATCATATATTTTAAATATTTTTTATTTGTAGTAAATCTAATATAATTATTTTTCTTCTCCCATATAATGTATGCTAACATAACTCCCCAAAATATTGGATTTATAATGTTTTTATATAATACATAATTTCTATTTATTAAATATATTGTTATAATAATGTAAACCGTTATTGCTATTATTAAATTTTTGTTTTTTAAATTTTTCATACTTTATCACCTTTTTTATTTACCCATGCAAATTTATAATAAAGTAGGAAAAATTACTTCTCCTACTTTACAAAAATATTATTTTTGTCCATATTCTATAATACCTGTTAAGGTCTTTGTTTTAACTGATGGCACTTCTTCTACCTTAGAATCATATTTAACAGTTATTTCTACTGTAGTTGTTCCTCCAGCATTTAAATCTGTAGCTAAATTTGTTGTTGAATAAGTTATTGCTTCTGACCCATTTTCATCATCAGACATAAATACTACTCCATTTAGAGTAGCATCAATAGTACCTAAATTTTGTATTGTTACTACATAAACTATTTTGTCTCCTGGTTTTTGTAATTTTGCATTAAATGATGCTGTTGTATTTGTAAATTGTGGATTTCCATCATCACAGCCTTCACTAATTTCTTTTGTTTCTATATTAGTTATTTTTACATCCCAAACGCCTGTAATTTCTGCCGTTCCATTTATCGTTAATCCGAGTAGCAAATGCTGAATACCCAACTGCCATTAGTAATATAACAATTAATAATGCTCCTATTATAATGTTTCTTGTTTTTTTCATCTTTTTGCCCCCTTTAGGTATAAATTTCGACTTTTATACCTAACTTATTATATGTTATTATTTCTTTTTTGTGTTAACAATGAAATAAATTTGGAAAAGGCTTTTCTAAAAGAAATTTATAAGAATATTTTATATTTATAAACAAGAAATCAGTGAGTCATAATACAACTCACTGATTTCTTTTTTTGTTGCTTAAAAATTTAAACTAAACGATAGTCTTTGCCATCAGGTAAATGAAATTCGAATCTTTCGTTAAATGTTCTGTCTTCCTTTTCAATTAGATATATTTTTGTTGTTAAACTATATGGACAAATATAAACATACAAAGAGAAGTCATCTATTTTTTTAGCCTCCTCTTTTGAAAGAAAACGAATTTTTTGAAGTTCAGGTTCATCACAACCATATTCCCATACGTCTCTGAACTGAAGAACATTTTCAGTTTCCCAAAGATTAATAATTCCTACATACTGATCCTCACCTACAACTGCAAATTGAATAGGATGTTCTTCTCCTGTAAATACATCCTTATCTTTTTTCGTACCAGTTGCAAGTAAACGAGCATCGTAGAAGCTATATGTGCCAAAAAGTTTTAAATCCATCTCAATAATCGTTTTTTCCCTGTTATTTCCCATATTTTTTTTACACCTATACCTTGAATCATAGGTATAGTTCATTTTTGAAATAGGTACTTTATTTGCTACCTCTTTCAATCCGAAAAGGCCATATACTGTGTAATTTGCTATTTTCTTTGCTACTTCATCAGAATATACTTCGAAATAATATTCACTTTCATCTTTTAATGTACCATACTCATGAACATTATATTCAAAGTAGCCAGATGTAGTACAAAAATGTGGATTACACACACCTATAAATGCAACAGGACCCAATTCTCTACAAAAACCAAAACCACAATGATAACCGGTTAATTGGTTTAAAGCTACAACTTGATTATAACTATATTTACCATCTAACAGATAGTCATTGCATCCAACAGAATCGCGTACATGCATAAAAAAATGTTTACCAATTTTTTCTACACTCACATCCCGTTCAGGATTTGCTTTTTTTGCAATCGCAGTTAAAATTTTTTCAAGCATATTTTTTCCCTCCTTAATGCTTTATTGTTGATAAGCTACTATATGTAAAACTAAAAGCTAGAGAAAATATTTCTCTCACCATTTAGTGAAAAAAGATAATAACATAGCTATTAGCTATATTTTGTATATATATTATCACAAAAGCCTCATTTTTTCAATACTTTGAGGCTATTTTCCGCATGTAACATTGAAATTTTATTTTTATTAACCTTGATTTTTTTACAAAAAAAATTACAACCTCTATACAGATCGTAAGCTTTTTTATATGGAGCGATTAAGGAGGTTATTTGCGAAAAATTTTCCTCCCACATTTTGCTCAAAAAATATTTCGATTAATCAACTGATAAATTTATTATAACTAAAGAATATAGCTTTTTCAAGAAATTTTCAAAAAATACTATACTTTTTCTAATTTTTAGTGTATAATAAAATAAATTAAGGAATACTATACATTGTAGATAGATATTCTACTAGGTCTGAAAGAGTTTGACTCAACTAGGACCTGACCCGAACTGATGCTAAGCGTCAGTAAAAGCCATTCAAACGAATGGCTTTTAATTTATATTATTGTATTTCACTAACATTACAAGAAGATACAAATATAACATTTTCTTGCAAAATTGTAAGTTATCGTGCACTATTTTTTAAGTAATCTTTCAAATAATGGTATCAAAAAAACAATTCTAAATAATATAAATAAAACAAATATTTTTGTTTCTATATAAAAAATCTTTGACGAATCATTTTTATTTATATATATTTTTCTTTTTGTACCTGTTTTAGGAATAAAACAATTAGATGACCATTTAGTTGAATAAAAATTTTCTTTATTATCATAAAAATATTTTAACCTAATCTTATATGTTACTTGGTCATCACTATTTGAACTAGGTACTCTCTCATGTGAGCACACTTCAGCTTCTATAGCATTATATGTTTTTCTCTTAATAAGTAAATTTAAAACATCATATACTATCCATACAATAAGTAAAATACAAAATATAGTATAAAGTATTATAAAAAATGTTTCCATTTCTCTCCTCTCCATTCCTTTAATCTAAACAAAAAATTACTATTTGTTGTTACTATGATATAGTTTTCTCCATCATATTTTATCGTTATATCCTTTTATTTTTTAACAAATTTATAATATGCCTAAAATCTTTACCTCTAAAGAAAAATGTTTCAGCTTTTGTGAATGGAATATTATTTTTTCTTTT
>CANRQH010000057.1 GCA_947632745.1 uncultured Clostridia bacterium
ACTTTATGACAAACCTAAAGAAAAAATATTTAAAAATTGACTTATTTTTAGCAAATGTGTTATACTAATTATTGTAAAAAAATTACATTAAAAAATATGGAGAATGTAAAAATGTATAAATACATATAATTAAAATGTATATAAAATAAGAAAGGAAATTAAAAAATGAAGATTACATATAAATCACAAGAATTTGATGTGCCAGAAGGAACGACTATAAAAGATGCTTTTAAAAAGCAAATAGAAAAAAGTGAATTTCCAGTAATTGGTGCAAAATTTAATAATGAATACCAAAGATTAGATTATGTTTTAAATGAAGAAGGGGAAGTCTCTTTAGTTGATATTTCCTCGCAAGGTGGAATGAAAATTTATAGAAGAACTTTAATTTTTATTATGGCTAAAGCATTTTCTGAAATCTATCCTAAAATAAAAATAAGAGTTAATTATCAATTAAATAATGCTATGTTTTGTACATTAGACAATGATAAAGTAACAGAAGATATGCTTGAAAAAGTTGAAAATGAAATGAGAAATATAGTAAACAAAAATCTACCAATTACACATAAGACTTTAACTAGAGAAGAGGCAGAAGAATTATATAAAAAAGAAGATTCTTCAAAAGGAAGACTTCAATTAGATTTAGAAAACAATGATATAATAAATATGTATTATTGTGAAGATTATTATAATTATATATATGACGATATTGCAATAAATACAGGAATTGCAAATGTATTTGAACTTGAAAAATATGACCGCGGATTTTTATTAAGATATCCAAGTTCAGCAAATCCTACAGTTTTACCACAATATAAAGAAACGAAAAAATTGCTTTGGGCATTACAAGAATATAATGATATACACAAAATACTAGATGTAAGTACAGTTTACAAATTAAATAATATTATAAAAAAAGGAAATATAAAAAATTTAATAATGTTAGAAGAAGCACTTCATGAAAAGAAAATAGCAGGTATTGCTGACAAAATAGCTGAAAATAAAGATATAAAAATGGTATTAATTGCAGGACCTTCTTCATCTGGAAAAACAACTTTTGCTCAAAGATTAGGTTTACAGTTAAAAATAAATGGGTTAAAGCCTGTCACAATTTCGGTTGATAACTATTTTGTAGAAAGAAAAGATACTCCAAAAGATGAAAATGGAGAATATGATTTTGAAAATATAGATGCTATAGATTTAGAACTATTTAATAGAGATTTAACAGCTCTTTTAAATGGAGAAACAATAGATTGTCCAGAATTCGATTTTTCAGTTGGAACAAAAAGATATAAAGGAAAGAAAATGCACTTAGCAAAAAACGAAATTCTTGTAATAGAAGGAATTCATTGCTTAAATGATAAATTAACTTCTCAGATTTCAAAAGAACATAAATATAAAATATATATAAGTGATTTAACAGTTTTAAATATGGATAGATTAAATAGAATTTCAACAACAGATACAAGATTAGTTAGAAGAATTGTAAGAGATTTTCAATTTAGAAGCTATAGTACATGGCATACAATAGAGACATGGCCCAAAGTAAATAGGGGAGAAGAGAAAAATATTTTCCCATATCAAGAAGAAGCAGATAGCATATTTAATACATCACTAATTTATGAACTTGCAGCTCTTAAAAACATAGCTTTACCTGAACTAGAAAAAATACCACAAGACAAAAAAGAATATGCAGAAGCAAGACGTTTAATAAATATATTAAAATATTTTGAACCAATACCAAGTGAATATATACCAGCAAATTCACTTTTAAAAGAATTTATAGGTGGTGGATATTTTGAATACTAAAAAATTTACAGTAATAGATGAAGAATTTATATGTGAAAATTGTGGAAAAAAAGTACCAAAACTAGGCTATACATGCAGAAATCATTGTCCATATTGTTTACATTCTAAACATGTAGATATAAATCCAGGAGATAGGGAAGAAACATGCCATGGAGACTTAGAGCCAATTGGAGTTGAATTAAGTTCTAAAAAAGGATATGTAATAATTTTTAAATGTAAAAAGTGTGGTGCAATTAGAAAAAATAAAGCAGCAGAAGATGATAATATGGATAAAATAATAGAGCTAAGTAGTAAACCTATAAACTAATTATTTAGGTACAAATTTAGGGCCACGAAAATGTGACCCTATTTTATTTATAATTTAAAGAATTAATACTCAATTTTTCCTTGAATACCTAAACCGTCACCTTCGCAAACCAAAGTTTCAATTTTTCTTTTCTTTGTCGTGTTTGAAGAATTCGCTTTTAATGATGTAGCAAAATTAGATTTTTTATCATTATTCATAATTTGTTTTTGTGCTTCTAATTCTTTAATTTTATTTTGTTTAGTAAATAAGTTTTTTATAAACATAAAAAATCTTTTTATAATATTCATCTTTCTTCACCTCCTGCTACAACAACTTTGCCAGAACCTTTTGATAAATCTGTTTTAGTTTTATCAGTTTCACTTATCTCCCATGGTCTAAGTCCATTTGTTTTTTTCAAATCTTCTTCATAGCATTCAAATCTAGATGTAAAATCATCTTGGCCTAATTGTATAAATTGTGATTTTTCAGAAGCATAATCTGCATAAAAGAAACGTTTTCCAAAGTCATCAAAATCTATATAAACATAAAGAACCGGAGTTTTGTTTTTATCTTTTTTATTATATACTCTATTTATAATACATTTTTTAAATTTCAAATTTTCACTATTTAAAAGTACATGTTCCAAGATACGCATGCTTGAATCTGGGCAAGTAGCAAATTGTGGATAGTAGTTAGAAAGTAGAATAAATTGCTGACATACATCATGTAGAGAATCATTTGAGAATTTACTATGTATTTGTTTAGATTTAGTTGCTAAATGATATAATGGAAAAACCCCATTTTCATCAACTAGATGAACACTTTGGAATAGTTTTCTTAAACTTAAATCATCTAAAGATAAATTTATATCATATAAAGCTAAACCATTTTGATGACATAAAGAATCTGTACCATCTGGGTCAATATCACGTAATCTTGCGGTTTCGTAATCTATACAAAAAAGATTAGGTTTACCATGAAATCTGTGAGCAGCTAAGTTCCACGTAGGATCTATAATAGTATTTCCTTTTTTTATTTCTCCATTTGAAAAAGAAAGTTCAATATTTATAAGTTTTAAAAATGCGTGATTTTTGCTACATACAATTTTAGATTCAATTCCAATTCTATCAAATAAATATTTTTCAACAGCTGCTATGCCATTACATACACCATAGCAAGAACAAATTATTTTCCAAATAGACCTGCAATCTTGATGATTAAACACTTCTGTATCAAAATCAGGACTATAACTTATAAATTCTCCAATAACAGAATCTATTATAGCTATTTTTTGGGCATTAGAATATTCGGGTTTTAAAAGATTCAATACCTCATTAATCCATCCTTCAGCTTTAACATATTCTTCTGCTGTAGAAACAGGGGTAAGGTCTTTAATAAAATTTACTACTTTTAAATTTGGACAAATTCCACATAATTCTATGGATTTGGCTCTTTCTTCATCATTATATTTCTCCGGCTCTAATATAATTAAATTGTCTAGTCCTCTGTAATCTTCTAGATTTCTATTAAAATCTATATCAATTTTATTAATAAGTTCTGAAGTTTTATATGACTTTTCTAGTAGTTCAAGAATAAAAGTAGAGGTAGGTAATGTAAGTGCTGTTTTATATTCTTCAGGAAGAGCATTTGTATCAATAGTTTGTTTAACCGTATCTTTTAATATGACAAAAATTTCTTTTTTTTCATTTGGTGTTAAATTAATTGTATCAATTAATGATACAAATTCTTGTTGATAAGCTTCGCCTAAGTTAGATACTACTTCATATAAAAAAATGTTATTTTCAACAAAGAAATCATGATTATTATTAAAAAAGTCTATTAAAGCTTCAATGTTAGAAAAAGAAATTAGAATATTAATTTTGTCAAATTTTTCTATAGATGTAGATTGCAATAACAGGTTTGTTTTACTCGAATCATCCATATTTTTTATAAGATCAAATAAGTTAAAATTTGAAAAATTATATAACTCAAATAATAAAAATTTAGATTTATTATCATCCAAAGATTGTATAAATTCAGCTATATCTGATTTTTTTAAATGTAAATCATGAGCAAATAATGTAGTATCATATAATAGAAAATCTCTATTTAAATCACTTATACTTAGAACGATTTTTTTAATATGAGAAATTTGTAAATTATGTTTTTCAAAGAAAGATACATTATGCAAAATAGCCATTTTTTCATCATCATCTAAATAATTTACTATAAGATCACATATTTGAGTTTCATTTAAATTACCAATAATGTTATCATCATGTATAATATTTAACCTATTATTTGAATTTTTTAATAAATTTTGTACATTTTGTATATCCATATATTTATCCTCTTTTTTAATTTTCCGTCCCCAAAATCATAATTAAGAACGTATATTTTTTTGTATGCCTAATCCATCGCCTTCACAAATTAAAGTTTCAACTTTTTTCTCTTTTTTTCTATTTTCAGTATTAATTTTTAAAGATTTAATAAATTCACCTTTTTTTTCATTAGTTATAACCGGAGTAGGTGCATCTAATTCTTTAGTCTTTTCTTTTTTATTAAATATATTTTTAATAAAAGTCATTAATTTATTTATAATATTCATCTTTCTTCTCCTTCTGTGACAACAACTCTGCCAGAACTTTGTGCTAAGTTTATATCAACTTTTTCTTGTTCGTTTGTTTCCCATGGTCTAATTCCATTATTTTTTTCTAAATCAAAATCATAGCATTCAAATCTTGAAATAAATTCTTCTGTAGATAATTCTACAAATTGAGCTTGAGTTTTGTCAGCAAAATAAAATCTTTTACCTAATTCATCAGAAGCTATGTATACATACATAACTGGTGATTTATTTTTATCTTTTCTGTCATAAACCCTATTTACAACACATTTTTTAAAATTTAAACTAGCAGGATTTAGAAGTATGCTTTGTAGAATAAGCATAGTTGAATCTTGACATGTTGCAAATTCAGGACATTTTTTTGAAAGTAGTAAAAATTGATTTTTTATATTTTGCTCAGGATTATTTTCACATAATTTATCTATTTGTCTTGCTTTATAAATTAAATCTGATATTAGAAAAGAATCATTTTCATTTGTTAAACCGACACTTTTAAATAAGCATCTTAAACTTTTGTCATCTAAATTGAAAGTTGCATCTTGTAATTTATCATCATTTTGATGACATAAATAATCGTTTCCATCTGGTGCAATATCATGTTTTCGAGCTTCTTCATAACTAATAAAAAAGTTTTCAGGTCTTCCATCAAATCTATGTCGTGCTAAATTCCAAGTAGGGTCTAAAATAGTAGTGCCTTTTACAATTTCTCCATTTGCAAGAGGAATTTCAATATCTTTTAGTTTTAAAAAAGCATGTGTTTCACTAGCTACAATTTCAGCTTCTATTCCTATTCTATTTAAAAGATATTTTTCAACTGAAGATACCCCATTACAAACACCATATCCTGAACTAATTATTTTCCAAAGAGCTCTACAATTCTGTTGATCAAAAAGTTCAGTATCAAAGTCAGGACTATAGCTAATTTTTTTACCTATAGCATTATCTATTATGGCAATTTTTTGAGCATCTGAATATTCAGGATTTAAGTTATCAAGTAAAGAAGATATCCATTGTTCAGCTTCTAAATATTCACTACCAGTTGAAAAATACATAGACCCGCCTATTATGTTAATTACATTTAAGTTAGGACAAATACTACATAATTGTTTAAATTTATTTGTTTGTCCATCTTTATATTCTGGAGGACGTACTTTAATTAGTCTATCTAATCCTTGATAATCTTCTAAATTTTTATCATAATCTATAACTAAGCTAACAAAGTTATTAATTTTAACATTTCCATCAGAATTCACATCAGAATACATATCAAAATGCATATCAAGTGTAGATTTATATTCTTGTGGTAATTTTTCACTATCTATACTTGATTTTACATCTTCTTTTAATATAGCAAAGATTTCTTTTTTTTCATTTGGACTTAAATCAAGTTCTTCTATATGTGATATAAAATCTTTTTGCCTATCAATATCTAAATTCATTATAATTTCATATGGAAAAATATGATTGTTTTGCAGAATTTCTTTATTTCCATTAAAAATTAAATTAATTAGAGATTTATTATCAAATAATGCCAATATATCTTTTTTTTGAGATGTTTTTAAATTATCATATTTTTGCAACATTAAAAGTTTATTTTCATTACTTAAAGTACCTATAATTTCAAATATTGAGCGTTCTGTAAATTTATATTTATCAATAAGATTTATTTTGGCTATATCACTAGATAGAGATTTTATTAAAGTACATATTTGTGAATCTTCTATATGCAATTCATCACTAATTAATTGACTTTCTGATAATATTTTTTCTTTATTTGTATCTTTTAAAGTCTTAAGAATTAGGACTAAAAGAGCTGTATTATATGCATCAAGATTATGTTTTTTTATAAAAGAAACATTGTGTAATATTTGCATTTTACAATCATCATCTAAATCTCCAATAATTTCAAATATTTGTAAGTCATGTAAACCTTCTAAATTATGATCGTCATATAAAACTTTTAATTTGTCATCCGTGTTTTCTAACATTTTTTTTATATCTGATACAGTCATATTTTTTCTCCCTTGTATAATTAAACTATATATATTGTAAAATATTTTTATAAAATTTTCAATTTATTTTAATAAAAAAATGAAAAATCATACAAAATTTTTATTATTATAAATAAGTAAAAATGTAACACATTTATTTCCTACTTCATATTATACCATATAAAACAAGAAGGAGGAATGAAAATGCCAGATAATAATGTAAATAACTTTAATTATCAACCTCAAGCTGTTGAAGATAGATCATGTGGAAATAACAACTGTGGATGTGGTTGTGGATTCTTAAATGGTTTATTTGGGGGAGACAGCGAGATATTATTCTTTATAATAATATTCTTACTTTTATTTACAAATTTCGGATGCTGTGGATGTAACAGAGGATAATAACATATTTTAAATGTGCGATTAGAATATAATCTTTTCGCACTTTTTTTGTTTTTATATTGATAAGCTTATATTTTTGTAGTAAAATATACATTATAAATAAAGGACAACAAAGAAGGGAAAATTCAAAAATGAATAAACAAGAATTAATGGCTGATTATAAAAATCAAGAAGAAAAATTGCTTATTGCAAAAGTGATGGACAAGATAGAATTTTTAAAAAGTAGAAACAAAATAGAAAATACAGATTTTTTAAATTTATACGAACAAGATTTAATAGATAAATTCCTAAAAAAAATAAAATTTAAAAATTATTATTTTTTTGGTGGAGCAGGTGAGGCAGAAAGAAAAATATTAATAATTTATCCAGAAAAATTAACTGAGGAAATGGCAAGAAAAAATCATAGTAAAATGCTAAGTGTTGTAAAAATAAAACTTCCAATAGATTTAAGTGGAGAATATGACCATAGAAGATATTTAGGTGCAATAATGAAGCTTGGAATAGAAAGAGAAAAAGTTGGAGATATATCTGTTAAGCCAATGGGTGCAGATATAATAGTAAAAAATGAAATATTAAAATTTTTAATGCAAAATTTAGGGTCACTTACAAGATTTTCTTCAGCTGAAATTGAAACTGAAAACATAGATAAATTAGAAAAAATTGAAACTCAAAAAATAGAAATGACAGAAATTGTAGCTTCTTTAAGATTAGATAACATAGTATCTAATTTAGCAAGAACATCAAGAGGAAAAGCTGTAGAAATACTAGAACAAGAAAGAGTATTTTTAAATTTTAAGGTTGAAACTAAGCCATCAAAGCAAGTAAATGTAGGAGATATTATAACAATTAGAGGAAAAGGAAGATTTGAATTTAAAGAAATAACAGGAAATACAAAAAAAGGTAGATTCATAATTAAGGTAGATAAATTTGTATAAACCATTGACACAAGTAAAAAAAAATGATAAAATATAAGCCGTTATGGAAAAAACTAGAAATAGTAATTTCTGTGACGGTTTTAATATTAAAAAATATAATTTATAGGAGGTGAATTTAAGTGCCAACAATCAACCAATTAGTAAGAAAAGGAAGAAAGACAGGAGTTACAAAATCTAATGCACCAGCATTGCAACATGGGTGGAATTCTAAAAATAAAAAATTAACAAATAGTAGATCTCCACAAAAAAGAGGAGTTTGTACAGTAGTTAAAACAGTAACACCTAAAAAGCCAAACTCAGCATTAAGAAAAGTAGCAAGAGTACGTCTTTCAAACGGTTATGAGGTTACATCTTATATCCCAGGTATAGGACATAACTTACAAGAACACAGTGTTGTTTTAATTAGAGGTGGAAGAGTAAAAGACCTACCAGGTGTTAGATACCACATAATTAGAGGAACATTAGATACAGCAGGTGTTAAAGACAGAATGCAAGGTCGTTCT
>CANRQH010000058.1 GCA_947632745.1 uncultured Clostridia bacterium
AGGTCAGCCAATAGGAGGAGAAAGAAAATGAAAAAAGGATTAATCGGAAAGAAAATAGGAATGACACAAATATTTGACGAAAAAGGATTAGTTATTCCAGTTACAGTTATAGAAGCAGGTCCATGTGTAGTTGCACAAATTAAAACAACTGAGACAGACGGATATGATGCAATACAATTAGGATTTGGTGAAGTAAAAGCAAAACACATTAACAAACCAGAAATGGGACATTTTGCAAAATCTAAAATAGAAGCAAAAAAACATTTAAGAGAATTTAGATTAGATGATGTATCTACATTTAAAGTAGGAGATGTTGTTACAGCTGATATTTTTGCAGCTGGAGAAAAAGTAGACATTCAAGGAACATCAAAAGGAAAAGGATTCCAAGGTGTTATAAAAAGACATGGACAACACAGAGGACCTATGGGACATGGTTCAATGTATCATAGAAGACCAGGTTCAATGGGACCAACATCTACACCAGGTAGAGTATTTAAAGGTAAAAAATTACCAGGACATATGGGAAATGTAACAGTTACTATTCAAAACTTAGATGTAGTTTCTGTAGATATGGACAAAAATGTAATATTAGTAAAAGGAAGCGTACCAGGAGCAAAAGGTGCAATTTTAAAAATAAAATCAGCTGTTAAGGCTACAAATTAGGAAAGGAGGAGCAGAGCATTATGCCTAAAATAGATGTATATGATATAAACGGTAAAAAAGTTAGTGATATAGAACTAAATGAAAAAGTATTTGGAATTGAACCAAATGAAAATATAGTTCATAGTGTTTTAGTTAACTATTTAGCTAATCAAAGACAAGGAACACAAAGCACTAAAACAAGAGCAGAAGTTCGTGGTGGTGGTAAAAAACCATGGAGACAAAAAGGAACAGGTCGTGCAAGACAAGGTAGTATCCGTGCACCACAATGGATTAAAGGTGGTATTGCATTAGGACCAAAACCACGTTCATACAGATTTTCTGTTAATAAAAAAGAAAAAAGATTAGCAATAAAATCAATATTAAGTTCTAAAGTATTAGAAAACAATTTAACAGTAGTTGACAAATTAGAATTAAAAGAAATTAAAACTAAATCAATGGTTAAAGCATTTGAAAGTTTAAAATTAGAAGGAAAAACATTAGTTGTTTTACCAGAGAAAAACTTAAATGTTCAAGCTTCAACAAAAAATATTGAAGGAGCAAAAGCAATTTTAGTAAACACAATAAATGTATATGATTTATTAAAATATACCAACTTAGTTTTAACTTTAGATACTGTTAAAAAATTAGAGGAGGTGTATGCATAATTATGTTAGCAGAAGAAATTATAATAGCCCCAATAGTTACTGAAAAAAGTAACAATGGTTTACAAGAAGGAAAATATACTTTCAAAGTAAACAAAAAAGCAACAAAAATTGAAATTAGAAATGCAGTTGAAAAACTATTTAATGTAAAAGTATTAGATGTAAATACAATGAATGTAAATGGAAAGAAAAAAAGAGTAGGATATCATCAAGGTAGAACTTCAGATTGGAAAAAAGCAATCGTTACAATAGATATGGAACCAAAAGCATCTACATACCTAACAAAAGGTGGAAAACAAGCAAAAGGAAACAAGAAATTTAACGATTCTATAGAATCTTTCACTGGAGTTTAAAATTTATGAGCAAAAGTGATAAAAATAAAAAATCTAAAAGTAAAAAATACAGAGATAGTTTAAAATGTTATGTACCATTACATCCATTAATGCCTAGAGAATATAGTGCAATTGAAAGAGAAAAATTGAGAAAATATGAGGCAGAAATAATGAAACATAATATTGATGATATCGGGAGAGAACCCGGAGAATAAATTTTATCTGCTATGCGAGCAGGAAAAAAATCGCAAATAATAAAAATGGAAAGGAAATAAATAAAATGTCGACAAAAAGATTTAATGCTTACACTCCATCAAGAAGAAACATGACAGTACTAGACTACAAAGAAATAACAAAAAAGACACCTGAAAAATCTTTATTAGCAGTAAAAAAAGAAAAAGCAGGAAGAAACTCATATGGTAGAATAACAGTACGTCATCAAGGTGGAGGAAACAGACAAAAATATAGAATAATGGACTTCAAACGTCAAAAAGACGGAATGGAAGCCGAAGTTATAGGGATCGAATACGATCCAAACAGAAGCGCAAATATAGCTTTAATAAAATATGAAGATGGAGAAAAAGCTTATATATTAGCACCACAAGGATTAACAGATGGAGATAAAATAATATCTGGAAAATCAGCAGATATCAAACCAGGAAACTGTATGGAAATAAACAGTATTCCAGTTGGTACATTAATTCATAATATAGAATTAAATCCAGGACAAGGTGGAAAACTTGTTAAAGCTGCTGGACAAAGCGCACAATTAATGGCAAAAGAAGGAAAATATGCACATGTAAGATTACCTTCTGGAGAAATGAGATTAATATTAGCAAATTGTAGAGCTACAATTGGTGTTATAGGAAATTCAGACCATGAAAATGTTAAACTTGGAAAAGCAGGAAGAAAAAGACATATGGGATGGAGACCAGAAGTTAGAGGATCAGCAATGAACCCAGTAGATCACCCACATGGTGGTGGTGAAGGTAAAGCACCAGTAGGACGTCCAGGACCATTAACACCTTGGGGTAAACCAGCTCTTGGATACAAGACAAGAAACAAAAAGAAACAATCAAATAAATTTATAGTTAAGAGGAGGAAATAAAACTTATGTCAAGATCAAGTAAAAAAGTACCTTTCGTAGCTCCTGAATTAATAAAAAGAATTGAAGCTATGAACGCTGAGAATAAAAAAGAAGTTATTAAGACATGGTCTAGAGCTTCTACAATTTATCCACAAATGGTTGGTCATACTATAGCTGTTCATGACGGAAGAAAACATGTTCCTATTTATATATCAGAAGAAATGATTGGTCATAAATTAGGTGAGTTTGCTCCTACAAGAACATTTAAAGGTCATGCAGGAGAAAAAACAACTAAAAAATAAATTTTAAAATATTAAAACTTATTTTATAAATGTTTAAGTGAAAAATCAATCAAGAGAAATAAAAAATAAAACCCAATTATAAAAAGAGAGGAGTAAATTATAAATGGAAGAAGTAAAAGAAGCTCAAGCAACTCTTAAATATGCAAGAATTTCTGCTAGAAAAGTTAAAATTGTTGCAGATTTAATAAGAGGAAAAGATGTTAAAGAAGCTTTAGCAATAGTTAAATTTACACCAAAGGCTTCATCTGAAATAATTGAAAAGCTTTTAAAATCAGCTATAGCTAATGCTGAAAATAACCATGAAATGAAAAGTGACAATTTATATATTTCTGAAATCTATGCAAACCAAGGTCCAACTCTAAAAAGAATTAGACCTGCTGCAAAAGGTTCAGCAGTAAGAATAAGAAAAAGAACAAGTCATATAACAATTGTTCTAAAAGAAAAGGAGGGTAAATAGAAGTATGGGACAAAAAGTACACCCACTAGGCGCAAGACTAGGAATAATAAAAGATTGGAACTCTAAATGGTATGCAGATGACAATCATTTTGCAGATTATTTAGTAGAAGACCAAAAAATCCGTAAATACTTAAAGAAAAAAGAATATGAAGCTGGAATTTCTAATATTGAAATAGAAAGAACTGCTAAATCTGTAAAAATAAATGTATATACAGCTAAACCAGGAATTTTAATAGGAAAAGGTGGAGCTGGTGCAGAAACTTTAAGAGCAGATATAAAAAAATTAATAGGAAAAGATGTTAATTTAAATATTGTAGAAGTTAAAAATGCAAGTTTAGATGCAACACTTGTTGCAGAAGATATTGCATCACAACTTGAAAGAAGAATTTCATTCAGACGTGCCATGAAACAATGTATGCAAAAAACTTTGAAATCAGGAGCTCAAGGAATTAAAACATCTGTATCAGGAAGATTAGGTGGAGCAGATATGGCAAGAACTGAATTCTATAAAGAAGGAAATATTCCATTACAAACTTTAAGAGCTGATATAGATTATGGATTTGCAGAAGCAAATACAACATATGGAAAAATTGGCGTAAAAGTTTGGATATATAAAGGAGAAGTTCTTCCAAGTAAAAAAATGGAAGGAGGAGAAGCATAATGCCATTAATACCAAAAAGATCAAAATTTAGAAAAATGCAAAAAGGTAGAAATAGAGGTAAAGCAACAAGAGGAATTAATGTTTCTGATGGAGAATATGGATTACAAACTCTAGAAGCAGGATTAATTACTGGAAATCAAATAGAAGCTGCCAGAGTAGCAATTAACCGTTATATGAAAAGAGATGGAAAAGTTTGGATAAAAATATTTCCAGATAAACCAGTAACAAGAAAACCAGCTGGAACTCGTATGGGTAAAGGTAAAGGAAATACAGAATTTTGGGTTGCACCTGTAAAACCAGGTAGAATTATGTTTGAAATAGCAGGAGTACCAGAAGCAACAGCAAAAGAAGCTTTAAGATTAGGTGCAAACAAATTACCAGTTAAAACAAAATTCGTTGTAAAAGAGGAAGCTATCGAGGAGGGTGAAAATAATGAAAATTAATAAAATAAAAGAAATGTCTTCACCTGAATTGGAAAAAGAATTAGGTGAATTAAAAACAGAATTATTCAAATTAAAATTTAGCCTAGCTACAAAATCTTTAGAAAACCCTATGAAAATTAGAGATGTAAAAAAAGATATAGCTAGAATAAACACTGTATTAACAGAAAGAAAAATCGCTGAAAAGAAAGGGGTAAATGAATAATGGAAAAAGAAACAAGAAATCTTCGTAAAACAATGATTGGTACAGTTAAGTCTGACAAAATGGATAAAACTGTAGTAGTAGCTGTTGAAAGAAATGTAAGACATAAAGTTTATGGAAAAATAGTTAAAAAAACATATACTTTAAAAGCTCATGATGAAAACAACAGCTGTGAAATTGGAGATAAAGTAAAAGTTATGGAAACAAGACCTCTTTCAAAAGATAAGAGATGGAGAGTAGTTGAAATACTTGAAAAAGCTGTAAAGAAATAAGATTGACAATAAATAAAATTGATATTAACAAGTTTTTATTAAAAACAAATTACAAATTAATAAAAAATAAAAAATAGGATTAATCAAAAACAAGTATTGCAAGGCAAAATTTTGTGAAAAAAGCGCAGCATACTTTGTGTATGTGAGCATTTTTGAATAAAATTTTAACACAGCAAGACGCAGTTTTTCATTAATCTAAGAAAGGATAAGAAAATGGTACAACAACAAACAAAACTAAAAGTAGCCGACAACACAGGTGCAAGAGAAATTATGTGTATCAGATGTTTAGGTGGTTCATATAGAAAAACAGCCAATATTGGAGATATAATAATTGCTTCTGTTAAAACAGCAACACCAGGTGGAGTTGTAAAAGAAGGTGAAGTTGTAAAGGCAGTAGTAGTTAGAACTAAAAAACCTATAAGAAGACCAGATGGTTCATATGTAAGATTTGATGAAAATGCAGCTGTAATTATAAGAGATGACAAAACACCAAGAGGAACACGTATATTTGGACCTGTTGCTAGAGAGTTAAGAGATGGGGAGTATATGAAAATTCTTTCATTAGCTCCAGAGGTATTATAAGTTATAAGAAAAGGAGGAAGACCTTAATGAAACTAAAAAAAGGTGACAATGTAGTAGTTTTATCTGGAAACGATAAAGGTAAAAAAGGTGAAATTCTAGAAGTTATACCAAAAACAGAAAAGATTATAGTAAAAGGTATAAATGTTAGAAAAAAACATGTAAAAGCAGCACCTAATAAAGAAGGTGGAATTATACCTTCAGAATTTCCAATTCATTCATCAATTGTTAGTTTAATTTGTCCAAAATGCCAAAAAGCTACAAGAATTGGATATGTTATTGAAGATGGAAAGAAATTTAGAATATGTAAAAAATGTAATGCTAAAATAAATTAAAATTTGTTTGAAAGGAGGAACAAATTAAATGGAAGTTTTAAGAGAACAATATGAAAAACAAGTTGTTCCAGCTTTAATTAAAAAGTTTGGATATAAATCAATAATGCAAGTACCAAAACTAGATAAAATAGTTATAAATATTGGTCTAGGAGATACTAGAGAAAATCCAAAATCTTTAGAAAATGCAATAAATGATTTAACACAAATTACAGGTCAAAAACCAGTAGTTACAAAAGCAAGAAAATCAATAGCTGCATTTAAAATAAGAGAAGGAGTTAACATTGGATGCAAAGTTACATTAAGAAACGACAAAATGTATGATTTTGCATACAAATTAATGAATGTTGCACTTCCAAGAGTAAGAGATTTTAGAGGTGTATCTTCTAAATCATTTGATGGTAGAGGAAATTATTCTATGGGTATAAAAGAACAACTAATATTCCCAGAAATAGAATATGATAAAGTAGATAAATTAAGAGGTATGGATATAATTTTTGTTACAACTGCAAAGACTGACGAAGAAGCAGCTGAATTACTTAAATTATTAGGTATGCCATTTGCAGGAGAACACAACCAAAATTAATATGCTTTTATAGAAAGAATAAATTAAAATAGGAGGAATTAATTCTATGGCAAAGATGTCAATGAAAGTTAAACAACAAAAACCACAAAAATATAAAACAAGAGAATATAACAGATGTAAACTTTGTGGAAGACCACATGCATACATTAGAAAATATGGAATTTGCCGTATATGTTTTAGAGAATTAGCTCACAAAGGTGAAATTCCAGGAATAAAGAAAGCAAGTTGGTAGAAATCGATTAAAGAAAAAAGGAGGGAAGTAATAAATTATGAACATTACAGATCCAATAGCAGATATGCTAACAAGAATAAGAAATGCAAATACTTCTAAACATAAAACTGTAGATGTACCATGTTCAAAAATGAAACTTGGTATAGCAGAAATATTGTTTAAAGAAGGATATATAAAATCTTTTGAAGAAATCAAAGATGACACACAAGGTGTTATAAGAATTACTCTAAAATATGATGAAAAAGGAACAAGAGTAATAGATGGATTAAAAAGAATAAGTAAACCAGGTTTAAAAGTATATGCTAGTAAAGACGAATTACCTAAAGTATTAAATGGTTTAGGTATAGCTATAATTTCAACATCTAAGGGATTGATGACAGATAAAGAAGCAAGAAATGCCGGAATAGGTGGAGAAGTATTAGCTTATATTTGGTAGTAAATATTAAAGGGAAATCACATAAAAAGATGTGTCCCTTGACATTAATAAAGAAGGAGGAAATCTAAATGTCAAGAATAGGAAATAAGCCTATTACAGTACCTACAGGAGTAGAAGTTAAAATAGATGGAAGACATATTACTGTAAAAGGACCAAAAGGAACTCTAGAAAGAACAATAGAACCAGAAATTTCTTTAAAATTAGAAGAGAATTGTATAACAGTATCAAGAGATTCTGATGAAAGAAGAAGTAAAAGTTTACATGGTTTAACAAGAACATTAATAAATAATATGATATTAGGTGTTCAAAATGAGTTCACAAGAGAATTACAAATAAATGGTGTTGGTTATAGAGTTCAAAAACAAGGAAATAATCTTAACCTTTCTCTTGGATATTCACATCCTGTAATCTTTGAAGCACCTCAAGGAATAACTTTTGATGTTCCTGATGCAAATACAATTATAGTAAAAGGAATAGATAAAGAATTAGTTGGTCAAACAGCAGCAGTTATAAGAACAAAGAGACCACCTGAAGTATATAGAGGTAAAGGTATTAAATATGCTGAAGAAGTTATTAGACGTAAAGTAGGTAAAACAGGTAAATAAAAATAATTAGTTAAGGCAAGTAATAATAAGTCGTTAAGATAAGTAGATGATAAATTGAAAATAATTCTTTAAGAAAGGAGTTAAATAAATGGTTTCAAAAACTAATAGAAAACTTGAAAGAGAAAGAAGACATAAAAGAGTAAGAACAAAATTATCTGGAACTGCAGAAAGACCAAGATTATGTGTTCATAGAAGCAATTCTAACATATATGTTCAAGTTATAGATGATGTAAATGGAAATACTATTTGTCAAGCATCAACTTTAGACAAAGAAATAAAAGAAAAACACGCTAATAAAGTAGCTGCTAAAGAAGTTGGAACTTTAATTGCAAAAAGAGCTACAGCAAAAAATATAAAAGAAGTAGTTTTTGACCGTGGTGGATACATATATCACGGAGTTGTAAAAGAAGTTGCAGAAGCAGCAAGAGAAGGCGGTTTAGAATTTTAATA
>CANRQH010000059.1 GCA_947632745.1 uncultured Clostridia bacterium
AAAATTAAAATTAAAAAAAAATTTTACAAAAAAACAAAATTCTGTTTGACAAAATTTAATTTGTATGATATTATATTTTCAAATTTATTTTGGAGAGTGATGTATTATGCCAAGAAAAGCACAAGAGTTAAATAAAAGAGAAAAAGCAATATTAAAATTCATTGAAAAGAAAATAGGAGAAGACGGTTATCCACCATCTGTTAGAGAAATAGGAAAAGCAGTAGGATTAAGTTCAACAGCCACAGTTCATGGGTATCTAGCTAAACTAAGAGATAAAGGCTATATTAAAAAAGAAGATAAAAAAGGAAGAACATTAAAATTATTAAAGGGCGGAAATGGAGAGCCAGTTAATAATTCATCAAAGGATTTTTATGCACAAAAAGAATTGGTAGATGTTCCATTAGTAGGTAAAATAACAGCAGGAATGCCAATTTTAGCTGTAGAAAATGTAACAGATACATTTCCTATTCCAATAGATTTCGTAGGAAATTCTGATAGCTTTATGCTAACAGTTAGAGGAGAAAGCATGATAGAAGCTGGAATTTTAGATGGAGACTATATTTTAGTAAGGAAGCAATCAGATGCAACAAATGGGGAAATAGTAGTAGCATTAATAGAGGATGAAGCTACAGTTAAAACATTCTATAAAGAAAAAGACCATATACGTTTACAACCAGAAAATCAAACAATGGATCCAATAATAGTTCCAAATTGTAACATTCTAGGTAAAGTAATAGGTGTGTTTAGAAGAATGTAACAAAGATTAAATAAGAAAGGAGTGTATAGTGTATAAAAATACAAAATACACTATATAAAAGACTAATGGCAAAAAATAATTCTAAACATATAGAAAAAACAAATAAAACTAACAAAAACCACCATAATAAAAGCTATAAAAAAATAGCTTTTGTTGTGGTGGTATTTATAATTATAATATTATTTATAAATTTTAAAGATAATAATAAATTTTTAAGCTATGAAAATACACAAATTATTTTAAATAATGAAAATATAACTAATAGCATGAAAAATGCTCCAATTGTTGAAAACGGACAAATATATATGAGCATGAAAGACATAGAAAGTTTTATTGATAAAACTATATACCAAGAGCCAGAAACAGGGATAATTATAACAGCTTCAAATAAAAAAATAGCAACATTAAAAATGGAGTCTGAAAACATAACAATAAATGGTTCAAATAAAAATATAAAAGATTCTGTAATAGAAAAAGATGGAGAATATTACTTAGCTATATCTGAACTTGAAAGTGTATATAATTATGAATTTAGTTATATTGAAAAAAGTAATATTGTAACTATGGATAGTTTAAGTAATGAATTAATAAAAGCAAATGCTAAGAAAAATATAAAAGTAAAAGAGGAAAATAAATCTTTCTCTAAAGTAATAGAAAATGTTAAAAAAGGAGATTGGATTATATACATAGGCGAAGAAAATGATAAAGCAAAAATTAGAACACAAAACGGAAATATTGGGTATGTTAAAAAAAGTTCATTAGATAATTTTGTAACAGAAAGAGAAAATTTTATTGAATATACAGCATCTGAAAATAATGAGAACGCTTTAGAGTATGATATAACTGGAAAAGACATATCTACGTTTCAAAAAAGAGAAGAAATTATAAATATAATATTGCAACAAGCGATAAAAAATGATAAGATGTATGTCAAAATAATATATAACGGAGAAAGCAATTCAGAATTTGAAAGATTTAAAATAGAAGTATGCCCTATGCTAGAAGAATGTGGAATAAAAGTTAATATATAAGAAAGGATATACACAAATGTCAAAAAAAATAAAAATAATAATTGGAATAATAATTTTATTAATAGTAATAACAATAACATCATTATTTGTATGGTATAACCAAGGTTTAAAAGCACCTAAAAATAATAATACAGAAAAAATTATTGAGGTACAAAGTGGAACAAGTACAGTAAATATATTAAATAATTTAAAACAAAATAATGTAATTAAGAATGAATTAATAGCAAAAATTTATATAAAATTAAATAATATAAAAAGTCTTAAAGCAGGAAAATATGAATTTTCAGGCAATGAATCGCTACCTGAAGTATTAAATATACTTACAGGCGGAAAAATAATGGATGAAACTATTACAATTACTTTTTTAGAAGGAAAAAATATACGATATGTTGCAAAACAAATAGCAGACAATACAAATAATACAGCAAATGATGTATATGACCTGTTAGAAAACGAAGACTATATAAAATCACTTGTATCTAAATATTGGTTTTTAACAGAAGATATAGAGAAAACAGGAATATATTATCCATTAGAAGGATATTTATATCCAGATACATACAGTTTTGAAAATGGAGATGTAGAAGTACAAACTATTTTTGGAAAAATGCTAGATAAGATGGATGAAATTTTAACAAAATACAAGCAAAAGATTGAAAGTGGTAAAATTTCAATTCACAACATACTAACGATGGCATCTATTGTAGAGCTTGAAGGAAACAATAGTGAAAACAGAGCAAAAATTGCAAGTGTAATTTATAATAGGCTATCTAAAAAAATGTCACTTGGAAGTGATGTAACTACATATTATGGAATAAAAGTTGATATGGGAGAAAGAGACTTATATGCAAAAGAAATAAATACTTATAATCAATATAATACAAGAGGTCCTAATATGGCAGGAAAATTGCCAATAGGCCCAATTGCAAGTGTATCTGAAGAATCAATAAATGCAGTGCTAAATCCAGCTAGCGAAAGTTACCTATATTTTGTAGCAGATAAAAATGGAGAAATATATTTTTCTAATACAAATGAAGAACATGAACAAACAATTCAAACTTTAAAGAAAAAAGGTTTATGGTATGAATATGAATAGAAGCTATATGCTTCTATTCATATATTTCTTTTCTATGACCTATTTGTAATACTAATACTATAACTTCATTATCTTTTATTTCACATATTGCTCTATAATCTCCGATACGATATCTCCATTGACCAGATTTATTACCAACCAAGCCTTTACCATGGATACGTGGATCTTTACAGCCTTCAATGTTCTTTTCTAACCAACCAATTATTAAAGAGGCAATATGTTTATCTAATTTTTTTAAATCTTTTTTTGCTCTTTCTGTAAATGCAAGTTTATATGTCATTTAAATCTAACTCCTTTTTTACTTCTTCAAGTGTATATGTTTTAGGATTTTTATTATATTCTTCAATAGCCTTGTTGTATGCTTTTAAATCATATTCATTTTCAATTTTTTCAATAACTGCATTTCTAATTAGCTCTGACAATGATATATTGTTAAGTTCAGCATATTTTTTTATTAATAATTCATCTTTTTTATTTAATCTTACTGAAACAGTCATATTATTTCCTCCTTCTTGTAATACATTGTACTACACAATATTAAATTTGTCAATATTATATAAGTTTATTTATATAATATGGATTTATTCACTTTTAATACATTTTATTAATATAAATAATAGTAGAAAATAAAAGAAGGAGCGTGAAAGCACCATGAAAAAAATTTTATTTAAAGGTTGTGGAACAGCAATAGCCACACCATTTAATGAAGATGGTGTAAACTTTAATGAATTTGCCAAACTTATAGAATCGCAAATTCAAAACAATGTAGATAGCATTATAGTATGTGGAACAACTGGAGAATCTGCAACAATGACAGAAGAAGAAAGACTTAAAACAATTGAATGTGCAGTTAAAGTATCTAATGGTAGAATACCAATTATTGCAGGAACTGGTTCAAATAATACAAAAGCTGTAATAGAAATGAACAAAAAAGTTAAAGACTTAGGAGTAGATGGAGTTTTAATTGTAACACCATATTACAACAAAACAACAGACAAAGGATTAATTAAGCATTACACAGAAATTGCTAAAAATACGGATTTGCCAATTATTTTATATAATGTGCCAAGTAGGACAGGGGTAAATATAAAGCCAGAAGTAGCTTTAGAACTTTCCAAAATTTCAAATATAGTTGCAATCAAAGAAGCAAGTGGAGATTTATCTCAAATAGCAAAAACTGCTAATTTATGTAAGGATAATTTAAATATTTATTCTGGAAACGATGATCAAATTGTGCCAATATTATCGTTAGGTGGAATAGGTGTAATATCAGTTCTTTCAAACGTAAGGCCAAAATATACTCATGATATTTGTTATAATTTTTTTGAAGGAAATATCAAAAAAGGAACACAAATGCAACTAGATGCAATTCCTTTAATAAATGCTCTATTTTCAGAGGTCAATCCAATTCCTGTAAAAGAGGCATTAAATATGTGTGGGTACAATTTTGGAAAGCCAAGACTTCCTTTAATTTCAATGGAAGAAAGTAAAAAAGAAGTATTAAAAAAATGTTTAGACGAATTAAAATAAATAAAAAAGCCACATGTTATGGTGAACTATTTTGGGGTCACAATAATATATGGCTTTTTTTATATCAATAAAAATTAATTTCCATTTTGAGTAAGTAAATTCAAAATTTTAGGATAGATACTATTAGCGTTATTTTTCCAATTATCTGCTATAAGTTTTGCATGTTCATTTGAACCAGCATATGTTCGAAGTTCAAAAATAGTCTTATTATTTTCAATGATTTTACATTTCACAGTATAAGAATTTTCGTTTTCTGGTATAAATTCTGTTACAATAGAGTTTTCATCAATTATATTTGATATTTCATTTTTAAATATTGTATCTGCATTTAGTTTTACAAGTCCTGGTAAAACATCTATTGTTAAATCTAAAGAATTTTTCCCTTGAGATGTAATTGTATATAAAGTTATATTATTTTCATTTTCTTCATCTTTAGTGTAAGTGCCTACAAGTTTGGAATCTACAAGATCTGATAAAATTTGTTTAAAATAAAAATAGTTCATATTGTTTATTGGAGAAATTAATTTAAACAAATCACTATCAGTAATATCACTTTTTAAAGTATTTAAAATGTATAATATTAAAACTTTATCTTGTGCCAAACTACTATTTGTTTTTTCATCCATAATAGTAACTCCTTACAATAAATTTGAGTAAATTATATCATAAAGAAAACATAATGTAAACACATATTTATTGATATTTTGTTAACTTTATAGTAAAATATATAATATTAGTTGACATTTTCTAGGTGAAAGATAGTTAGTATATAAGAATAAAATATATGCAAAGCAAAAAGAAATTAAATTAATTATGAAGAAAGGGTATAAAAAATGGTTAAAAATAAAAGACATGGAAAAATGCTTATTATTCTAATTATTGCAACTGTAGTTCTCGACCAAATTACAAAAATATGGTTATATAAAAAGCAAATAGCAACAATTTCAGATTCAGGGAATAACAATGGATATTATATTATAATTTCAATAATAATAGTTTTAATGATAATTAGATATATTTCAAGTGATAATACTTTTATAAAGCTTAAAACAAAAATAATTTTAAGTTTTGGAATAGCAGGAGCCATAGGTAATGTAATAGATAGAATATGGAATAAAAATATAATTGTATTTATAAAAATAGGGGATTATATTAACCTAAATTTAGCTTATATTTATATATTAATAGCATGGGTTGGTATGGCAGTAATACTTGCAAAAGATACAGTGAATTTTATGAAAGAAAGAAAAAATTCAAAAAGAAACAATTCTTTTGGCAACAGAAAACGGATTTGATGAAAAAAAGGCGCAAAAATAATATTAAAAGAAAACAAACTGTGAAAATAGAAGATAGAAGGTGAAAAAACATGGATAATAAAAAAATAACTGTAAAAGAAGATGGTATTGGAAAAAGGTTAGATGTTTATATTTCAGAAACAGAAAAAGATATTTCTAGAAGCATGGTTCAAAAATTAATAGAAGAAGAAAATATAAAAGTAAATAACAAAAAACAAAAAGCTTCATATAAAGTACAGTTAGGGGATTTAATAGAAATTAATATTCCAGAAGCAAAAGAAGTAAATATAAAAGCACAAGACATTGCATTAGATATTATTTACGAAGATGAAGACATAATAGTTATAAATAAGCCTAAAGGTATGGTAGTTCATCCTGCAAATGGAAACCTAGATGGAACCCTTGTAAATGCGGTAATGGCAATATGCAAAGATTCATTATCAGGAATTGGTGGAGAAATAAGACCAGGAATAGTTCATAGATTAGACAAAGATACATCAGGGGCGATAATAGTTGCTAAAAATGATAAAGCACACATAAATTTAAGCAATCAGCTAAAAGAACATAAAATAAAAAAAACGTATATTGCTTTAGTTAGAGGAATAATAAAAGAAGATGAAGCAACAATAAAAATGCCAATTTCTAGAAGTACAAAAGACAGAAAGAAAATGGCAGTAAACAAAGATGGAAAAAATGCAATTACTCATTTTAAAGTGCTTCGGAAGATATGAAAATAAATACACGCTCTTAGAAATAAATATAGAAACAGGAAGAACGCACCAAATTAGAGTACATTTATCACATATAGGATATCCAATAATAGGAGATGAAGTATATTCAAATGGTAAAAATGAATGGCAAATAAAAGGTCAATGCTTGCATGCTTGGAAATTAGAGTTTATTCATCCAACAATAGGAAAGCCGATGAAGCTAGAGGCAAAATTACCAGAATATTTTGAAAAAATAATAAAGGATTTAAAATCTAGAAAGTAAAATGTCCCAAAAAGAACCGGTCCCTGTTGGGCATGTACAAAAAAGAACCGGTCCCTGTTGGGCATGTACAAAAAAGAACCGGTCCCAATTGAGCATGTCCCAAAAAGAACCGGTCCCTATTGAACAAGAAAGGAAATTTTATGGAAGAAATGAGATTACAAAAATATTTAGCTTTAGCAGGAGTAGCATCTAGAAGAAAGTGTGAAGAACTAATTTTAGAAGGCAAAGTTGAAGTTAATGGGAAAGTAGTTACAGTATTAGGAACAAAAGTGAATTCTAATACAGATGAAATTAAGTGTAATGGCAAAATTGTAAAAATAGATGAAGAAAAAGTATATATTTTGTTAAATAAACCCATAGGATATGTAACAACAGCAAAAGAACAGTTTGGAAGAGATAAGGTAGTGGATTTGGTAAAAATAAATAAAAGAATAGTTCCTGTGGGAAGACTTGATATGTACACATCTGGAGCACTTATTTTAACAAATGATGGAGATTTAGTAAATAAATTGACACACCCTAAAAATGAAGTGGACAAAACCTATAATGTAACAGTAAAAGGAATTGTAAGTAAAGAAGATGTAGAAAAATTAAGTAATGGTGTAACAATAGACGATAATTATACAACTAAACCTGCAAAAGTTAAAATTTTAAAAACTGATGAAATTAAAAAAGTATCTAGGATTCAAATTACAATTCATGAAGGCAAAAATAGGCAAGTAAGGAAGATGTGTGAAGCCATAAATAAAAAAGTACTTGCTTTACATAGATGCAAAATAGGAAATATTGATGTAAAAGATTTAAAAATAGGAGAGTGGAGATATTTAAGCACAAAAGAAATAGAAAACTTAAAATAATGTAAAAACTAAGTTAAATAGTTTAAATATTAAATTTTAAAAACTTTCCCAAAGTATAGACAACAAGAGATTTTAGTGATAAAATTATAACATAAAATTTGTACAGGGAGGAATAAAAAATGGTTGAAGATAGCCAAATTAAAGCACAAGTATCGCCATTTGCTATTAGAAAAGGCGAAATAAAGAAATTTGATGGTCAAGATGGATATGTATCTATGAATCAAGTTATACATAAGATAAACGTAGGTCATATTACTGACATTCATTTTGCTATTTTATATTTAGTAAATGAGTTTGAATTTATCACATCAAGACAATTAATGCAAATGCTAAAAATTAAAGGATATGAAGTAAGTTCTCAAGACAAACTAAATAATAAACTAGAAGGGCTAATTAAGTCTAAAATTTTAACAAGATATTACTTTAATTCTGATGAAGGAAAAGGTATTTATAGAATATATTGTTTAGAGAAGATGGGAAAATATTTACTAGATACAAGAGATGATGTTGAATGTAAATGGCAACCATCTGATAATACAAAACCAGTTGCCATGATAAAGAAACGTTTAGCAGGAAATCAAGTAATTATAGCATATTTAAGTAAAGTAAAAGTATTTGATTCATATACTGTAAAACCAATGCTTACTGCAAAAACT
>CANRQH010000060.1 GCA_947632745.1 uncultured Clostridia bacterium
ATGGAGGAATATATAAATGATTGAAAGAGAAGCAAATCCACCATTTTTAAATGACTTTTTAGATTATATGATAACAATTCAAAATAAATCACCAAACACTGTAAAAGAATATAATTATGATTTAGCAACTTTTCTAAAGTTTTTAAAAATACATTTTCATTTAAGTGAAGAAACTGAGCTTAATAAAATTGAGTATAATGATTTAGACTTAAATACTATTTCAAAAGTAAAATTAGAAGATTTGCATGCATTTTTAGCATATCTTACAAGTAACTATAATAGTAAACCTGCAACTCGTTCAAGAAAAATTTCTAGCTTAAGGGTTTTCTTTAATTACCTTTGTCTTAAAAATCACATAACCATTAACCCAACTCAAAACTTAGAAACTCCCAAACTTGGAAAACGTCTTCCTAAATACTTATCTTTGGAACAAAGCAAAAAGCTTTTAGAAGTATCAGATAATGAAGATAATAGAAACAATGAACGTGACCATGCAATTACAACTCTATTTTTAAACTGTGGCATGCGTTTATCCGAGCTTGTCGGAATTAATATAAAAGATATTAATTTTGATGAATGTCAATTAAATGTTATAGGTAAAGGAAATAAAGAAAGAACTATATATCTAAATAAAGCTTGCCTTAAAGCAATTACAGAATATATGACAGTTCGCCCAAAAGAAGGTGTAAAAAAAGATAATAAAGATTCTGACAAAGCTCTTTTTTTAAGTGAAAGGCGTCAAAGAATTGGAAAAAGAACTGTTCAAGATATAATCTATAAAGAACTTCGCTTAGCAGGAATTGACACAGATAAATACTCTGTTCATAAATTACGTCATACTGCTGCAACTCTTATGTATCAATATGGAGGTGTTGATATTAGAGCCCTTCAAGAATTACTTGGTCATGAAAGTATTTCTACTACAGAAATTTATACTCATGTAAGTAATGAACAAGTAAGAAATGCTGTTGAAAGCAACCCTTTAGCTAATCTTTAAATATTACAATAAAAAAATCATCACTCTAATTTAGTGGTGATTTTTTTAAGTTCTCAGAGGCATCATGTCTTTGTTCTTATTTACCGCTTCTGCTCCTAATTAATTATAGTGATGATTTTTTTCTTAAGTCCCCAAATGCATCATTCTTTGCTAAACTTATAATAATATGTTTTTATATCAGGATAAAGATTTTTAATAAAAATAATATTGCCATTTACATCTGTTACAGTTAACCTTGGAAAAGTTCTTAACATCTTTTCATTATCAAAAAATTTATTTATAACCCAAACTCTATATTCATTGTTGTAAATTTTATCATAAGCTTTATCTACATATGCTTGGTTTTTAACTTCAATATTATTTTCTTTAATAGTTCTTATTGTAAAATATGATAATGCTATAGCTGTTGAAATACAGTCTATAAGCATTAATAATATTGAAATACTAACAACTACTTTTAAAAACTTAATATTTAATTTTCGTTTTATAAAATTAATTAAATTATCTACTTTTGGATTTAAAGATATCATAAGATAAAGTCCTAAAAATCCCCAAAAAACAGCATATAGTAAGCATATTCTTCCATTAATATTAAGTGGCATATTTGAGTAATCCCACCATTTTATATGAAATAGCTTTTCTCCTATAAAACTCACTACATATTCTGTAATTGAACCAACTATACATCCTCCAATAAACAATCTATTGTAACTTTTTTTGAAATATTGAAGTGAAAGTATCATTATAATTGCACCTATTCCATATATTGCACAAAATGGACCATATAAAAAACTTTGCCTACTTTCTATTACACCATATCTTGCAATTCCAAATAAAGTTTCTACAATATAACCTATTACACTATATATTATAAAATACGCAAATATTCTCCATATACTTATACCAAGTATCTTAAAACTTTTTTCTTCATTTTTTACTTGTTCAAATTCTTCCAAATTAATCTCCTCTATCTTTTTTTCTTATATTTTCTATAACATTATCAATATTTTTATTTGATGCTTTACAAAAAAATTCGTTTTTACATTTATATATAGGATATATTCTATATATGTTATCTACAGGTGTAAGTACTACTTGTATACTAGTTGAAGGATTTACAAATACATCCCTAAGGTGAAATACCTCATGTTTATCATTAAAAGTATTTTTATTTCCTATAACTGTTGCATGAATATGCCCTCTTCGCTCATACTGTCTACCACCAGTAAATTCCTTCCATTCTGGCTCATACCTATCATATTTTGTTCCAACACCATACATTATGTCAGTATTTTCAAGTTTGAATAATTGTTCTAACCCAATATCAGTAGCTTCTTGTAATACTTTAAAAGCTTTTTCAGGCATATGTCTTAAAACTCTTCCTTTAATTTTTGTACTATTTGTATCACTTTTACTCTGAATGCAAACTTGTATAGCGTAAGAAGACAATTTTAGTCTTGTAGCTAATTCATTTAAAACATCTAAAAAGCTAACTTCGTCTTTTTTAGGTTCTATTTTTATTAATATACATTTTGAGTTTTCTAATCCACAATCATCAAGAAATGTAGTGTGTGAATATACAATCCTCTCTTCTCTTAAAAATATTTTGTCTTTATCATAAAGACTAATACTTGTACTATATTCTTTTCCATTTGGTAAATATCCACTAACATTCTGAGAGATACCGCTTCCATCCACTCCATTAATCAAAGAACTTTCATATACTTCTCCACCTGGATGGAAGTCATTTTCTCTTGCACCAGAACATCCAAATCTTAAATATTGCTTATTCTTATCTAATAAATTTAATTTTAGCAATATTTTTCTTACTAAATCATCATTGAATACTTGAGAGTTTGCAAATATAAAATTATCTATTCCATTCATATCAACAATAAATGATTCTTCGCTTCCATACTTAACATTCAAATTTATATCTTCATTCAATTCACAAATTTTACATTTTGCATCATTTAAATCAATTATTTTGTCTTTACATTCATTATAACTGTTTTTAAAATTTCTTTTTATAATCATATAGTATTCGTTCTGTACTTCAGCTATCCATACATCTTCTTTATACAATTTTATATCTACATCTTCTAAATCTTTTATTGCCCTAACTTTTAAAAGTTTGTTGTCCTGAATTAATTTCATAGTTTATTATATCTCCTATTTCTATAATATACCTTTTTCAATATATTTTGCAACCCCATCATTGTCATTTGTATCTGTTACAATACTTGCTATTTGCTTAATACTATTTTCTGCATTCCCCATGGCAACACCAATTCCCGCATTTTTTATCATATCAAAATCATTATAATCATCCCCGAAAGCAATTACATTTTCTGCTTTTATTCCTATCTTTTCTGTTATTGATTTTATGCTCATCCATTTAGAAGATTCAATATTCATAATTTGACAAAGAGTTCCTTCATCTGTAATTATTCCCTTGCATGAAGTTGGCAAACTTTCTAGTAATTCTTTTTTAATTGGACTTTTACTACATACTATTACTTTATAGGCTTTTTCAAACTTCATTTCTTCCAAATCTACTATTTGGTTTGGAGCATTTCCAAAAAAATCTGATGTATCAAAATTAGAATATAATGTATCATCTATTTCTATACTTATTTGATTATATCCAAATTTTTGGGCAATTTTCATTATCTCTAAAGTATCTTGCTTAGTCATTTGCTTTTTATATAATATTTGTTTCCCATCAAAAATACATGCTCCATTATAACAAATAATTGGATTGTTTCTTAATACTTCTGGTACATACTTATAAGCATCTCTTGGTGGTCTTGCAGTTGCAAATAGTATCTTATTATTTTTTTCTTTGAATTTTAATAATGTATTTATTGTATATTGTGACACTGTCTTGTCTTTTCTTAAAAGGGTTCCATCTAAATCTAAAACAACTATTTTTTCCATTTTATTCTCCTCTACTATTATACTAATTTACTTTTTTACTATCATAAAATATATTTTCATCTATTTTATTAAAAAATTCTTTCCATTCTGCCATTTTTGTACTAGATTTTCTTATTTTTGCTTGATATACCTTACCTCTATATTTTATTTTTTGATACTTTTGTTCATTTGTTTCCATTTCAACTGTATTTTGCATATCAATTCCCTTTATTTTTATATTGTATTTAGAAATTACTTTTAAATATTCTTCCATCTGCTGAACTGTTGTATCATCTGCAAGGATGATAGGAACATTATTATTTTCCATTACTTTTGCTAAATGTTTTAAAATCGACACTCTATCTATACTTTCTTTATAATTTTCTGAATATGTAATTAAATCTGGCTGATGTTTCGATAAATCTAAAAGAATATAGTCTGTTTTTGGATTTAATATATCGTTCATTTTCCAAAAATATTCTTTAAAATCTCTCTGGAACAATCCTATTGTTACTATTATCTTTTCAGACAAGTTTTTCTTTATTTTCTCAATATAATTTTTATCTGTTCTGTGCTGAAGCTGTATATATATCTTTTCCTTAGGCAATTCATATTTTTCACAAGTTTTCATCATATTTTCGATACTTAATGCTCTTTCAAAAAGTATTGCTTGTTTCATATTTTTCGGGATAATTCTTTGTATATCCCTTATACTATTTAATTCTAATAGACCAATAGGTAAATCTTCTTCAATTTCGAAATCACTTTCTAAAGGAGTATATTTTAACTCATTCTTTAAATACTTAATTCTATCTGGGTAAACTGCATGTATTCCTATCATATTTGCCCCATTTTGTACTGCAATTTTTAAATCTTGAACATTCTGTATTCTACAAATTTTAAATATATAATTTTTATTTTTTATTCCTATAGTTAAATCCTCTACTTCATGTATTTTATCTATATTATAATATATATCTTGTAATATCTTTGATTTTTCACTTGTATTCCATGTATTAAATGCAGTAATATATTCTTCTATTGGATAAAAATCTAATACTTGCCTCCAATTTGATACTAAAATTTCACTTTTTTTATTAAATAAATTGTTTACTATATTATCATAATTAATTGATGGAACTCCTGCATATACCCTATTACCTATTTGTTGTACGAAATTTTTACATAAGTCTAATGTTTTAAAAGTTGTAACATTATTGTCTAAAAGTAATATTGTGCTTTTACCTTTTTTTATTTCTTCTACATATTTTTTATAAATATTAGGAATAAATTTGAAAATACAAAAATCTATATCCCTTTGTCTTCTATTTTCTCTTATTTCTTGCTTTGAACTAAAATGACTATTAAGTATTTGCGGAGTTTTTTTCTTTTTTAACACCATTTTCATATAAGATACAGTAGCAAATCCTAAATCTATACCACCATATGGCATAGATATAATATAATCTGGAGTTATATTTCTTTTTTCCATATCATCTACAATAGATTTTACAAATTTAAATATTATAATATTATTATCTAGTTCTCTCATTGTTTTGTATATTTTTACATGTTGAGGTAATGTTTTAAGTATTTCTAATTGTTTTAATTGTAATAAAACTTTATCTATTAATTCTATCATTTTGGTATCTTGATAAATATAAGCATACAATAAATCACTTACATCTTGCGTTATTTGTATTATTTTCTTATGCTCTTTTTCATATAAATCATTATTATTTAAATTATTTTGCTCTATTAAATTTAAAAGAAATAGCATTCCTTCTAATAAATGATCTATAAAAGAATAAATAATTACTTGTTCATAATAGTTTAATGAATTGGCCATTATTTTTTCTTTATTTATTATATCTAAGGCATTTATAGATATATTCATCAATTCTTTCCATCTATCATTTAAAGGTCTATCATCTAAGAAAATATATTGTGGTAACCAATTATAATATGATTTTCCTCTTAAATAAACTATATTCTCTTTTTCAAATATCACTTTAGTTATACAATTCATAAATATTTCTTTGTTTTTATCATCTTTTATCTTTGCTATTAAGTTATTTAATGCTACGTTATATATTTTTTTAGATATTGATGTAATACCAATTTCATTTGTATCTTTGGACATTCTATCCAAAAATATAGGCATTTTTATATTATTTTTATTTAATCCTACAAATGAATCTTCATTTATCAAGCTCTCTTTTGCAGATTCTTCTGTTATACTATCTATATATTGATTCCAAGTTGCATTAGATGGTTGATTATATTTATGTTCAATATTTAAGGCTATTCCGCCATTTTGCCTTACAATATCAAAAAGATAATTATTTTCCTTGGAATCATCAGCTAAAAATCTTATTTTTCCTCCCATTTTTATAATTGATTCAATAACTTTCTGTTTTTCAAATTGATCCATATGGAAAGTCTCTTTTATACTTCCTTTATTGAATTTAACTTTTGAACCAATAACAGAATAATTTAATTTGCCTAGGTTAGTTTGGTTAATTATTCCATCTACTACACCTTGAATAAAAGGCTCATATCCAGCTGTTAAAAATAATATTTTTAAATTGCTTCCATAATAAATTGATAAATATTTTATATATTTTATTGCATTATCATAAATCTTTACTAACTTTTTTGCAGTGTATATACCTGCTATATAAAATCTCCAACTGTTGGTATAATCTCCTTCTTTACAATATATATCTACATCTATAATTTGTTTTACTTTTTTTATATATTTAGAATCTATAACTTTTTCTATTAAACTTAGGGTATTTGTTCTGAATTCTTTTAATTTCTCTTTTGTTGGATTTAAAAAAGTTTTATCATTTATTTCTATAAATTTTTTTATATTTTCCTTTGATATAAGTAAATTTTCAGTTATACATGCTTGATACCATGAGGTAGTATTAATTATTGTTCTATCAACATCCAATATTACTATATCATTATCCATATTAATTAGATTTTTAATTTCATTACTAATTTGCTTCATAAGTCATCTCCTTCATTTTAATCTAATCATATGTATATTTTATTTTACAATCTTGCTTGCAATAACCACATTATACTATTTTTCTTGATCTTTGTAAATATTTTTATTAATTATGATGTACATTTCTATTTATTTAAACACCATTTTAATAAATAACTACCATATCCTTTCGAACGTATTTCAGAGTTGACAGCTAAATATAAAATGAATATCATTTCTTTATATTTTATTAAATAAATAATTCCATAAATTTCTTCTTTATTAATTAAACAGTATAATTCTGTATCTTTGTTTTTTATCATCTTATTCAAAGAAATATATCTTTCTTCTTTTGGAAATGATTCTTTATAAATTCTATTTACCTGTTTATAATATTTTTTATTAAATTTTATAACTTTCATATCTTATTTTTCCCTTGTTTGTATATTTTTGTTTGAATTTTTAATTGAGTCGTTCTATTAATTCGACCTCTTTTCTTTTATATAACTTGTACTTTCAAAATTAACCTCTCTTTTTCAAGTTTAAAGAATCTTTATGCACATATTATACATCAAATTATAAATTTTTCAAATTTTATATTTGAAATTTTTTAATTTTTTGTAATATAACATTTATATTACGATTTTTTTAATTTTTTCGTAATATAAAAATCTATATTACGATTTTTTTGATTTTTTCGTAATATAGATTTTATTTTTAAAGTTTTTATTTCAAAAATAAATCTATATATTTTTGAAATGCAAAAACTTGATTTCTACTATACCCAGTAGTTTCTATTAAAATTTTATTTTCTTGAAATGAATTTATTACTCCTACTAATGTTGTAAACTTTATTCCTGTTTTTTCAATTATCTTTTTTCTTGATACAATTGGTTCATCATATAATACTTCTAATACTTTTTTTGCATTTTCAGGTTTTACAGGCAATTTCATTATAAGTTTTTCCATGTCTAAAGTTAGCTCAACAACTTTTCTAAATTTATCTTTGGCAGTTTTTGATGTTTCGATAACTGCTTCTAAGAAAAATTTTATCCACCCTATTATATCATTATGTGTCCTAACTCTTGTAAGTGTATCATAATATGTATCTTTAGTTCTTTCAATATAGTCTGAAATGTATAAACAAGACTTATCAAGCATTCCTTTACTTTGAATGTATAATGGAATAAGTAATCTTCCAATTCTCCCATTACCATCTAAAAATGGATGTATCGATTCAAATTGATAATGTAAAATTGCAATTTTTATTAA
>CANRQH010000061.1 GCA_947632745.1 uncultured Clostridia bacterium
ACTTCTCTAAATCCTTTTTCTACTTTTCCAAAATCAAACATTGTTTCTGTAATATATTCATCTTCACCAAATTCTATTGTTGTAAAGTCTAAATCATAATTTTCATTTGTACTTAAATCTTCTTTAAATAAAATATAATCTTCTGACTTATTTGTTTTATAATATACATCATAGGTTAAGTCTTGATTCCAAGTACCTGTTGTCATTTTTTCTAATCTTATATAGTCTGTTGGAAGAAAATCATAAAATTTAAAGTTATCTAAATAAACATTTGAGTTATTTGCTACATTGCTAAACTCATAATTGACTTTTTCTCCAGGTTTGATTTCTGCTGTACCTTTCTTATCATCATCTACTGTAATTTCAACTGGCTCATTTTCAATTGTTTCTGGAATTGTCTCACCATAATTTTTAATTTCAAACTCGTATGTGTTTTCATTTAATAAATAATAAACAGATCCTGTATCTAATTCTTTTAGATAATATTTTCCATAAGGCAATAATTCGCTTGTAGCTTTTCCTGTTTCATCTGTTTTTAATGTGCCAACTTGCTCATTATTTTCGTTATAAATTCCGAATTCTGCTCCTTCTAAAGTTGCTCCAGTTTTACTATCAACTTTTGTTACTTGAACATATCCTTGAATTAATTGATTTTCAAATTTAACAGAAGTTATTTCATTTTCTTTTAAAGTTATTGTTTTTTCTTCATCTGACAATACATAATTTTCTAATGTTTTAGATTCGCGTAATTTTAATTTTGAAACATCTCTTATAGGATATCTACTAGTTAAAGCTTCGCCATTTTCGTTTGTAACTATTTTTTCAAGGACATTATCGTTTTCGTCAAGGACTTCAAATTCTACACCTTCCAATTTTATTTCATTATTGTCTTTATCTACCTTTATTACTTTTATCTGTCCTTTCTTTAACTCATTTTCAACTGTAGTATTTGTTAAATTGTTCCATTCTATTTTTACTTCTGCATCTTTTGCTAGATTATACCATCTATTTGTTTCAGTTTCAATTAATTTATAATTTCCTGTTCTCAAATTTTCAATTTTAATTTCTCCATTGACATCCGTTCTATATGTTCCAATTACTTTTCCAAACTCTTCAGAATAAAGTTGAAATTCTACATTTCCTAAAGTAATCTTATGATTATCTTTATCTATTTTATAAATTTTTAAATCTCCTCTTTTATGCTCATTTGTTATTGTTTTTGTAGCAGTTTTATTATATTCTACATATACATCAAAATCTGCTTCATTTAAAATATAATTATCATTTGTAGAAATTTCTTTTAATACATAATCACCTTGATATAATTTAGAAAAACTTGCCTCTCCATTACTGTCTGTTGTTGCATTTGCAATAACTGTTCCATCATTTTTCTTTAATTGGAATGTTACTCCTTCTATTGGTAAATTTGTTTCTGCATCATTTTTTATAATTTTTATTTTTCCCGTATCAGTTTTAACATTAAGCGTTGCAGTACCTGTGACATCATTATATGGATCATAAGTTAAAGCATAATTTTGTGTACCAGATATTCTTGTTCTTCCATAAAATACAGGATATGTTTTTGCTTTTGCTTGAAGTGAAAAGACTACATTTATATCAGAACCCATTTCTGCTTTAGGTATTCTAACTTTAAAATTTTCTCCTCCTGAAAAAGTCATTTTAGAGCTATTATTTAAATCCGTTATAACAGCCCCATTTGGCAAACCATTTGTAGCTGTTATAGTATAACTTTCTGCATTTACTCCACAAACAGGTCTAAATTCTTGAGAATAATAATCTCCATCTTCAACTAATTCCCCAACTCTTTCAACAGTTATTCCATCTGAATAAGGAGTTTGTGAGCCATATCTACCTGCATCTACTATTTGACATATTGCATTTGCAATTTTTGTTCCTCTTTCATCTCCTCCATGAAAACGAGCTTCTGCATCCCATCCATACATAACGCTGTAGACGGCTTCTTTAGTGGCTACAAACGCGTCATATTCATTTTCTACACCCAATTGACTTGGTGTCTTGTATGGATAACCGTTGATAATAGTTCTCCATATTTGGACATTATCTAGCATTGAACTTATATCTACGCTATAATTTTCTCTCCTTCCTACCCCGTCTAAATCATGGTCCATACAATATGCAGGGTATTCCTTCCCATTTTCTCTATAAGCTACATAATTACAAATTACATAACTCCAATTTCCAATTTCTTCTTTCCAATATTGTAAATGTCTCCCGCAGTCGCCTTTATCCTCAATAAGCGCTTCATTCATAGGTATAGAAGCAAATACTATATTACTTATATTTGTTAAAAATATTGATAGTAGCATTAATATTGCTACTAATTTTTTTAGAATTTTACTATTCATAAATTTTTCCTCCTTTTCCATTAAAAATAGACACCTTAAAGTGTCTATAATGGTTTATTAAATTATATAACATTCTGTCATAATTAATTGCCCATTTTTGTAATAATCTTCTGCATATATTCTAATTGTACCGAATTTATTTGTAATTGCACTTTTTACACGATTCTCAGTAAATGTGAATTGATTTGTATATTTTTTTATTGAGCTATCTACTTGAATTGTGTAACCGTATTTTTTCATAAATTCAGATTCATTATTTTGTATAGTTTTAATTATTTGGTTTATCATTGTGTTATTTACAGTATAAGTTTCTTCAACTTTAGTTTGTTGTTCTTTTTCTTTGGTATTACTACTATTGTCTGAACTTTGAGTTGTATTTTCTTTAGTTGTATTATTTATTTTTTCTTTTGTAGATGCTTGCTTCTGTTCGCTTTTTGATTGTTCTTGTACAGCTTTGCTTTCTTGATTAATTATAGTAGAAGTAGTTTGCTTTTTATTTTCTTGATTTTTATCAATTTCTTTTGATGTTTCAACAATTTCACCTTTATTTTCTACAATTACATCATCTTCAATAACTTCAGTATTACTTTCTTGAGTTACCTCGTTTTCTGTAATTGAGTCTTCTTCTATATCTTCACTTATAATATTTTCAGTATCTTCATTGATTACATTACTTGCATCAGATATTTGCAATTCTTTGCTTGTACAAAATACTCTTGCTAAATTTACTCCTATTATAACTATAACTAAAAAAATAATTATGCCTATACATACTTTTTTCTTATCCATAAGACATTACTCCTTTCTATATATTTTTTTATATACTAATAGCGTAACATCTTTTTTTTAATTTTGGCAATACTGAAGTAAAAAAAATTTAATTAGCTTCTATTGCTTGAACGCAAAGCCTTTGAGATGGTTTTTTCTTAACACAAGTTATAAGTGTTAAATAATTTTCATCTGTATTTTCGAGTAAAGACCAATCTGTTGCAGAAATTTTTGTTACATTTTTTACTTGATATTCTCTTGTACCTAAGTAGCTTATATAAGTAATTTTATCTCCAGTTTCTAGAGTATGCAATTTAGCCCAATATTTATTTGAGTTATGAGCTGCTAAAGCTACATTTCCATCAAAATATGAGGAATTTTCAAAATGTCCTACGCCTTTATCTAAGGTATCTAGTGTAGTTCCTTCATAGATTAAACCTTCAAAACCGATTTTCTCAATTTTGATAATACCAAGTACTTGTTCATCATCTATTTGCAATAATAAATTTTCTGTTGGTTCATGTTCTAATCTGTCCTGAACTTTATCATCAGAATAAATTTCGCTTACAGTATCTATTTTAGCCTTATTTTTTAAGTATCCTCTTATAAAAAATGTAGATATAATTGCTATAATAATTAATACTGAAATAGATGATATAGTAATTACTTTTTTTATGCGTTTACTCAATTTTCACGACCTCCTTTCTTAATTTTTAAAAAATAAAATAGAACTAGCATGTATCCAGTTCTAAAATATCTTTTATGTATTTTGAAACTTTAGAAAATTGATTTGGATTAGTAATTTTTTCAGTTACTTCATCCAAAGTAAAAGGATCAAATATAATGTCATAAATTCCTAGATTTAAAGCATCTTTTAATTCCTTTACTTTATCATTTTCTAAAAGAAGAATAACTTGTATATTTTTACTTCTTACTTTAAACATAAAGTCTTTAAAATTATACTTATTAGGTTGCAATGTTGCAATTAGTGTAGTTGCTTCTTTTTCTTGTAATATATAATCTGGAAAGTAAACAATTCTACTATCATCAATTCTTTTACTTAAATCTCTATCTAACTGCTCATTACCTGTAAAAATTAATACCATTTTTTAATTACCTCCTTCAAAATAATCTTCTGGATTAACATAATTCCCATTAACTCTAATTTCAAAATGTGCATGAGGTCCAGTTGAATAACCTGTTGACCCAACTTTTAAAACTGCTTGTCCTTGTACTACCGTTTGATTAGCTTCAACAAGTATTTCCGAACCATGTGCATATAATGTTACTATTCCATCTCCGATGGTCTATCATTACCATATTTCCATAAGCTGCATTATAACTTGCTTTTATAACTGTTCCATCTGCCATTGCAACAAAATCTGCACCTATTGGAGCTGAAATATCAGTACCTGAATGTAGTTTATATACTCCAGTTATTGGATGTGTTCTCATACCGAAAATGTGAAGTTATTGTTGTATAGCCAGGGAGTGGCCAAATAAATATTCCTGTAGGAATTAGCCCTTTTCCATCTGTTATATTTGGTAAAGATGCCCCATCTGATTGTTTCACTTCCAACCACTCTGCATATTGTGCCTCATAATCACTATTACAAAGTTGTTCTGCAATAGCTGTATCTTCTTCTGTCGTAAATAGTGCATCTACAACAGTACTTATTGCAAAAATTATTAATACTATAATTATGATAAATGGCAAAAAAGGTTTTATAATTTTGAAAGCAATTTTTTTTGCTTTATTATTTACTTTATTTTTTAGGTTCATTTTCATCACCTAACTTTTTTATTTCATTACTTCTGTTTATATATTCTGTGTTTTGAAATTTATTTTCTCTATTTCTTTGCGCAATTTTATATGGAGATTTATAAAAATCTCCTTCTGCCATTTTTGCTCCAATGGAGATATATGATTTTGTTCCATTAAAACCAGCTCTTGCAACTTTTCTCGCAACTGATTTTATATTACTTTTATTTTCGTTACTTCTTATATTAGATATTGGAGTTTGAGTATTATTATTATTTGTATTTTGTAATACGGTCCTTACAGGATTTATATTTCCATCATAGTCCTTTTCAGAGCTTAAATTCATACTAGGATTAATAATTGACTTTGCTCTATTTACAAATCCTTGTAATCCTTTACCCGAATTTTCATTATTTGAATCTCCTGTTTTCATGTTTTGTGATGGTGAATTAAATTGTTCTTTTATTGCCCCCAAACTTGAGCCTATCATTGTCCCCATTCCAATAACTCTGCCTGTCATTTGTTCGTTATCTATTCCAGCAATTCTACTTGTCAGATTTTGTAAACAATTCATCAACGCATCTGCTAATGGTAATATCATCATAGCCCATATTAAAGATACCGCCCAGCCTCCACCACTAGGTAGAAAAGCTAGATAAATAAGGAATAAAAAACAATATACAAATTGCATAAAAATATTCATAATTATTTGACCTGCCCAAATTGATGCTGCTGTGACATTTTTATTAATTATCCATAATCCACATGCAACAGGTGTAAATATAGTAAATATAATAATTGTAAATTGTCTAACAATAAATTTTATATTTAATTTTACAAATAAATATATAAACATTGCTATTACTAAAGCTGTTGTAATTGCATTTCCAGTCCTTATAGATGTTAGCATACTATTTCCTAATGAGGCCTCTAATGTACCATTATTAGCTGCAGTCAATAGTAAATTTACTAAACTATTATTCATGAATAATAAAAACTTAATAAATAATGGAGCAAGTGCAATTAACACCCCTCCACATACAAGTCGCATTAAGCTTTCTTTTGCTTCACTTTTTTTAGCCGTATTCATACCTGCACACATTATTTTATAAGATAATATAAATACAGCAATTAAAATTAAAATTCCTGATATAATTGCAAAAACATTGTACCACTTCATTGTCTTTCTCCACAGTTCTTCAGTAAATGGGGATAAAGAATCATTTTGAATATTTTTATTAAATATTAAACTATCATAATCTTTAAATCCTACATTTAATTCTTTTGAAGTTGAAAAATCAAAAATAGTTTGAGCAATACCACCAATACATTCAGCAATTATTTTTTCAAATAAAGAACCTTCTTCTTGTTTTACCTGCTTTTTAAAATCAATATCATCAGCACCATAGCAAATTGGAGATAGTAAAAAAAACATTGCTAAAATAATTACTAAACTTTTCAATATTTTTTTCATTGTTATCCCTCCTTTAAGTAAATACAAATTGTTTTTCATAATCTGTAATTATGAATTTTATAGCTGTAACATTGTTATTAAGGCTAATTACACATTCTCCAGGATTTGCTGTTGTAAGAAAATTTTTAGTTCCTTCAGATAAATTAAAGAAGTCAACTACCCCATCTACAGATCCAGGAGATTGTTTAAATAAATATCTTGTAGAACATATATTAATTATTGTTTTGCCGTTCTTCCGAATTTAAAAACTCATCTATAAATTGACTGCCGAATAAATAAAGGTACATTGTATTTTCTTCCACGTCTTGCTACATTTACTAAAAACTCGGCTGATTCTTGATACTTTAAAAATAGCCAAGCCTCATCACAAACAATAATTTTTCTTTTATCTTTGTTTTTTAATACAAACTTTTGCCAAACCCAAGTTAGAATAACAAAAGAAGCATATAATTTTGTAAATTCATCTTTTATTTCTGACATATCAAAATTAATAATTTCTGCATCAGATGTTACTTTACTTTCACAATCAAATATGCCAAGTGAATTACCATAAAGAAAAGGAACTAATAATTCAGCTAGTTCCTTACAATTATTTCTTTGTTTTAATTTTCTTTGAAAATCTGTTAAAGTAGGCATTTTCTTTGGTATTTTTCCTATAACATATTTCCCATTATCAAGTTTTCCACCTTTTTTTTCATAAAGTGAATTTATATCTGATGTTATTCCGTTTTTCAGCATATAACTGATTTACAACAACTTCTATTTCAGTTATCTCTGTTCCGTTTAAAGTTCTACCCATGTAATTTCTACAAATTGTTGCAAGTAATGCCCTTATTTCTGCCACTTTATCTAATATATTTAAAAATTGTTTATTGCCCTTTGTGTCTGGCTCTAATTCAAATGGATTTATTCCAGCTGATTCTCCCTGTGTTATTTTGATTACTTTTCCACCTAACATTTTAGTAAGATTAGTATATTCACCTTCAACATCTATAAAAAACGCCCCACATCCTGTTGTTGCAATATTTCTTGCCGTTAATGTCTTTAATGCTACACTTTTTCCTCCTCCACTTGTACCACAAATAAATACATGTGGGTTTGGTAAAGTTGGAGGTCCAATAAAAGTATCTACATATACTGGAGCATTTGTGTATATATTTCTTCCTATAAAAATTCCTCTGTCGTGTGACAGATTAGGGTTTGCAATAGGAATTAAAGTTGCAACTCCGACCTGCCACCATATTTCTTTCATAATTACTAATTGGAATTTCTCCAATTGGTAACATTGTTTTTAATCCTTCTAACTGTCTAAATGTTAATGTTCTTATCATTGCTGTCTTTTTATTTAATTCACTTTCTAATATTTTTGTTTTTTCATTTAATTCATATAAATTTTCTGCATTTAAAGTAATAAAAATTGTTGCAAAAAATAATTTGTCTTGATTTGTTTGTATAAGCATTCTTAAATCTTCAAGATCTCCTATTTGTTTTTCAAGTTCTGGCAAATGAAGAAT
>CANRQH010000062.1 GCA_947632745.1 uncultured Clostridia bacterium
AAAATAAAAAAGATAAAGAAACTGCGGAAATAGTTACGAATAAAATTATGGAAAATATTATGAGTTTAGTAAAATAGACTAGAGGTCAAATTCTAGTCTTTTTTCTTGCAAAATTGCCTATTGTATAAATTGACAAAAATATACAAATATAGTATAATATAACAGTTAGTAAATAGGAAAAAATATATATTCAGGGAAAAATACCTTGAGGCAAAAAGAAAGGAAGAAAATAAAAAAATGAACAACCAAAAAATAAGAAACATAGCAATAATAGCACACGTAGACCATGGAAAGACCACATTAGTAGACAGTTTATTAAGACAAAGCCATGTATTTAGAGAAAATGAGCAAGTACAAGAAAGAGTAATGGACTCCAATGATTTGGAAAAAGAAAGAGGAATAACAATTCTATCTAAAAATACATCTGTAATGTATAAAGATATAAAAATAAATATAGTAGACACACCAGGACACGCAGACTTTGGTGGTGAAGTAGAAAGAGTACTTAAAACAGTTGATGGAGTACTTTTATTAGTAGATGCTTTTGAGGGTGCAATGCCACAAACAAGAGAAGTTTTGAAAAAAGCATTAGCATTAAATTTAAAACCAATAGTTGTAATAAATAAAATAGATAGGCCAGGAAGCAACCCAGAAAAAGTTGTAGATCAAGTAATAGAGTTATTTATAGAATTAGATGCAACAGATGAACAATTAGATTTTCCTGTTGTATATACATCAGCAAAAAATGGAACATCAAAATTAAATTTAACAGATGAAGATAGTGATATGACGCCACTTTTTGAAACAATGATAAATTCTATAGATGCACCAAATTGTGAAGAAGAAGGACCTGCTCAAATGCTTGTATCAAACATAGATTATGACGATTATGTTGGAAGAATAGGTGTAGGAAGAGTTGAGCGTGGTAAATTTACAGTTGGTATGACGGTTAGTGTTTGTAAATCAGATGAAACCGTATACCAAGGTAAAATTGCAAAATTATATACACATGTTGGACTAAAAAAAGTAGAGGTAGAAGAAGTAACAGCAGGAGATATAATAGAATTTTCAGGAATTCCAGATATTAGTATTGGAGAAACTGTATGTGATCCAGAACATATAGAAAAAATTCCTTTTGTAAATATTGATGAACCAACAGTTACAATGACATTTAGTGTAAATAATGGTCCATTTGCAGGAAGAGAAGGAGAATTTGTAACATCAAGACACATTAGAGATAGATTATTTAAAGAACTTGAAAAAAATGTATCACTACGTGTAAAAGAAGGAGAAACTCCAGATTCTTTTGAAGTATCAGGAAGAGGAGAACTTCATTTATCTGTATTAATAGAAACAATGAGAAGAGAAGGATTTGAACTTTTAGTTTCTCGTCCAAAAGTTATTATAAAAGAAATTAATGGTGTAAAATGTGAGCCAATAGAGACATTAGTTGTAAATGTACCAGATGATTCAGTTGGAACAGTTATAGAAAAACTTGGAAGAAGAAAAGCTGAAATGGTAAATATGGAACCTGCGGAGGATGGACACACAAAAATAGAATTCAGCATCCCAGCAAGAGGATTAATAGGATATAGAACTGAATTTTTAACAGACACAAAAGGTGAAGGAACAATGGCAAGCATGTTTAAAGGGTATGAACCATTTAAAGGTGAAGTTGTTGCTAGAACTCGTGGAACAATAGTAGCATTTGAAGCTGGAAAATCTATAACATATGGATTATTCAATGCTCAAGAAAAAGGAGACTTATTTATTGGTCCAGGTGTAGAAGTATATGAAGGAATGATTGTTGGATTAAATGCAAGAGGAGAAGATTTAGCAGTAAATGTATGTAAAGAAAAACATTTAACAAACACTAGAGCTTCTGGTTCAGATGATGCACTTCACTTAGTACCACCAATTCAAATGAGTTTGGAAAAAGCTATAGAATTTATACAAGATGATGAACTTGTTGAAGTTACACCAAAATCAATAAGATTAAGAAAGAAGATTTTAAACAACAAAGAGAGAGAAAGAGTTGCAAGAAACTCAAATAAAGCATAAAAAAGTAGAACAAAATAAAGATATAAATAAGAATATAAAATTAAAATATAAAATAAAAATTAAAATTAAGGTAGAGGAAAAGATATGGGAGCTAAAAGAATAAATAAAAGAAGTAAAATTGCATGGAGACAGGAAATTTCAAAAATTCAAGAACAAACAAGAAAAAAATCATTTAGTGAATATTTAAAAGCAGAAAAACATCAAAAAGGGCTAGATAAAGATACCCATAACAGAAATTATATTGTAACTAAAATTAGACAATATATTGCTGAAGGGATGAAAAAAGAAAAGGCAGTAGAAAGAGTAATAGAAGAAGAAAAAGAAGTTGTAGAAGAGTTTGACTATTTAACTAAAAATGGATTAGATATTAGAGTAGTCTTTTCAAATTGGGCCAATAATCCTAACCATAAAATGGTAAATGAACCATTTTCAAATAAGGATGATGAAAGATAATGGATAAAGAAAAATTTGACAAAATAAAACAAAAAGCATTAGAAGATAAAATTCCAATAATAATGGATGATACACTTCAAGAAATAGCAAAAAGATTAAAAAAATGCCCACCAAAAAGTATACTAGAAATTGGAACTGCTGTGGGCTATTCTGCAATATGTTTTACAAGTTTTTTAGAAAAAAACGGAAAAATAGACACTATAGAAAGAGATGTAGAAAGGGCAGAGACAGCAAAACAAAATATAAAAGAAATGGGACTAGAAGACAAAATAAACATATATGTAGGAGATGCAGTAGAAATATTACCAACTTTAGACAAAAAATATGATATGATTTTTATTGATGCAGCAAAGGGAAAATACCCATTTTTCTTAAAAGAAGCATTAAGAATGTTATCCACAAATGGAGTAATATTTGCGGATAACATTTTGTATAAAGGATATGTAATGAGTGATTACAATAAACACAAACAACGTACAGCAGTAAGAAATTTAAGAGAGTATATAGCGGAAGTTACTCAAAATCCTAATTTAGAAACAGAAATTTTAGAAGTAGGAGATGGGTTAGCAATAACGAAAAAAAGAGAGGTGTAATATGAAAAAACCAGAATTGCTTGCGCCAGCAGGCTCTTTTGAAAAAGCAAAAATAGCTTTTCTATATGGAGCAGATGCAGTTTATTTAGGAACTGCAAGCTTATCTTTAAGGTCAAGAGCAGCTATTGATGATGAAGATTTATTTAAAACTATTGAATATGCACATTCACTTGGAAAAAAAGTATATGTAGCAATGAACATTTATGCATGGGATACAGACTATGAAGAAGTTCGTTCAATGTGCAAGAAATTAAATGAAGTTAAACCAGATGGTATTATTGCATCAGACCCAGGTGTTATTTCTTCAATTTTAAAATATGCGCCAGATATTCCAGTAAATATCAGTACTCAAAGCAATTTGGTAAGTTTAGAAGCTTGCAAATTTTGGTATGAGCAGGGTGCAAAAAGAATGATTTTAGCAAGAGAATTAAGTAAGTCTCAATTAAAATACATAATGGAAAATAAACCAAAAGATATGGAAATAGAGATTTTTATTCATGGTGCAATTTGTTTTGCATATTCAGGAAGATGTTTTTTAAGTGATTTTCTTTGTGGCAGAAGCGCAAATTATGGAAGTTGTGCTCAAAGCTGTAGATGGTCTTATAATGTATATTTAGAAGAAAAAAATAATCCACGGAAACCTTATGCCAGTTGAAATTGACGAACATGGTACAAGCATTTTATCATCTAAAGATTTATGTTTAATAAATGAACTTCCAGAAATTATAGACTTAGGTGTAGATAGTTTAAAAATAGAGGGAAGATTAAAAACAGAGTATTATATCGCAAGTATTGTAAGTGTTTATAGATCTGCAATAGATGATTATTTAGAAAATCCATCTAGCTATAATCCAGAAAAATATATGAAAGAGATTGAAAAAATAAAAACAAGAGGTCTTACAACATTTTACTTTAATAGTAGAGAAAATAAAGATATTCAAGAATATGAAGGAAAACAATATAATGCAAATTATGAATTTGGTGGAAAAGTTGTAAAATATGAAGAAGAAAAATCTGTAATAGAGATAAGAAATAAATTATCTGTTGGAGATGAATTAGAACTACTTATTCCAAATAAATTAGAACCATTCAAATTTAAAATTGAAGATTTATGGGATATAGAAACAGATGAAAAAATAGATACTGTAAACCCACGGAAAACAAGGACAGCAGGTAAAAATAAAATTGCCAATTAAAGCAGAGGAAAATTGGATTTTAAGAAGAAAAAAGAATTAAAAACATCATAATTTCACAATATTTAGTATACTTAAATTGTAAAATTTATAGTTATAAGGAGGAAATAAAAGATGTATAATGAAAAATTAAAACCAATATTAGAAGATATTGAAAATAAAGATGTAGAAATTGCAGGTGGAAGCGTTGTAGGTATGGTACTTTCAGAGTTAAATTCTCTTATAAAATATATTTGTAATTTAACAATAGGAAAGAAAAAATATTTAGATGTTGAAGAAGAAGTTATAAAAATAAAGGAAGATGCTGAAAATTTAAAAAATGATGTTCTTCAAATAATAGATAAAGATAAAGAAATATTAGAAAAAATTTTAGAAGCTTATAAAACAAGAAAAGAAGAACCTGAAAAATATCAAGAAGCAAATAAACGCGCTGTGGAATTTTGCATCGAAGTTACTGAAAAAGCATTAGAAACTTTAAAGCTTGCAAATAGAATAAGTAATGTAGGAAACAAGATGCTTTCTAGTGATTTTAAAATTTGCGCTTACTATGGTATGGCTTCTGTTGAAGCAAGTATTGTAAATGTAAAAATCAACTTAGATTCTATAGAAGATGAACAATACAAATTTGAAACAAAATTGAAATATTTAAAAATGCTAAATACTGCAGAGCTTATAAAATTAGAAATTTTAAAAGGATATGTTGTTTAATAAAAATATATAAGTTAAAATAAATCTAAGTTTAAATTTGTAGAAATTAAATGTCTGTATGTTAATTTAAATTTATGTAAAGGAGGAGTATGTTAGAAAAACTAACATATTAAAGCCAAATGGAATTATTATTAGAAGGAAAACCAGTTGCAGAGAACATAAAAAAGAATTTTCAAGAAAGAATAGAAAAATTAAAACAGGAAAATAAAATACCATACTTAGCAGTACTAGGATTAGCAGGAGATGAAGCAAGTTTAACATACGTAAAAAGAATAGAAAAAAATTGTGACAAATATGGAATAAAATTTTTATTAAAACTTGCTTCTTCAGAAGAAGAATTTGTAAAAAATTTTAATGAAATAAAAGAAAATAAAGAAATTACGGGAATTATGTTTCAAGAGCCACTACCTAAAAAACTTTCAAATCTTATAAATGAAATACCACCAGAAAAAGATGTAGAAGGCGTAAGTATAAATAACATGGGAAAGCTATTTTTAGGAGATACAAATATCAATATTCCATGTACAAGTAAAGCTGTAATAGAAACACTAGATTACTATAATATTGACTTAACAGGTAAAAATGTAGTAATTGTAGGAAGAAGTAACATTGTTGGAAAACCACTAATCCCACAGTTTTTAAATAAAAATGCAACAGTTACAGTGTGTCATTCAAAAACAAAAAACATAAATGAAATATTAAGAAATGCAGATATAGTTGTAATGGCAATAGGAAAAGCAAAATTCTTAAAAAATAACATGATAAAAGAAAATGCAATACTTATAGATGTAGGAATCAATTTTGAAGATGGAAAAATGGTTGGAGATATTGACTTTGAAAACCTAAAAGAAAAAGCATATGCTATTACTCCAGTTCCAGGTGGAATAGGAGTAGTAACCAATAGTTTGCTTATAGACAATATAATTAAATCAGTATAAAACAATCAAGTTATTGAAAATAGTATAATATTTTCTAGAAAAGTTTACTTCAAAATATAAAAAAATTTAAAAATAAATAATAACAAAAATTTTAAAAATTTTTCTGGAAATAAAAGCCAAAATTGGCTACAATTCACATAATATCAACAAAAAAATTGATTTTAGAAAATTTTGACTTTTTTGTAAAAATGTAGTATAATAGAATTGTTGATGACATATAGAAGAAATTGTTTATTAACATAAAATAATGAAAGGAGCGAACATACATGTTCAATATAGGAGACAAAATAGTATATCCAATGCACGGAGCAGGAACAATTGATTCAATAGAAGAAAAAGATATTTTAGGTGAGAAACAATCATATTACATCTTAAGAATGCCAGGAGAAGTAAAAGTTATGGTACCAATAGCAAAGGCAGAGCAAGTAGGTGTAAGATCAATTATAGATAAAAGTTCAGCTGACAAAGTATTTAAAGTATTAGAACAAGACGAAACAGAAATGAACAAAAATTGGAACAAAAGATACAGAGACAACATGGACAAATTAAAAAGTGGAGACATCTATGAAATTGCAGATGTAGTAAGAAACCTAAGTTTCAAACAAAAAGAAAAAGGTCTATCAACAGGAGAAAAGAAAATGCTTACAAATGCTAAACAAATTTTAGTAAGTGAGCTTGTACTAGCAGAACATTCAAATAAAGATGAAATGGAAGAAATAGTAGAAAATAAAATAAATAATTCATTTATAACATTTAAATCAAATGTTACAAGTAAAGATGATATAGTTAAAAAATTCATTCCATTTGATGGAAATAATGTAACAGAAAATACATAAAATAAAATATAAAAATGGACGTAAACTAAACAAAGGGAGCGTCCTTTTTTGTATTAATCGGGATGTTTTTTTGCCACATGTTTATTAAACACGTTGCTTTTTGAATATTTCCAAAATATATGTATTGAAAATTCAATAAAAATAATGTATAATAAATAATACATGGGGGTGTAATTGGTTTCGACATTATGCCAGAAGTATAAATAGCGAGTAGTGGATGGTCGCTTCGGCCACTATAAAAAAGCGAGAAAAAATAAACGCTGATAATAATAGATTAGCTGTTGCTGCCTAGTCGCAGCAATGCCTTGTTTTATGTTCCTACGCATAAAACGAAAGGTATCATTTTTGTAGGAAACGAATCTATCAGGTAGCTTTGATTGTAGAGGGTAATTAAAAGCTATATTTAAATTAAGCTTGTTTGTTAGCGTAATTTAAATGAATAAAAATAACAAACTGCACTCGGAGAAGTTTATATGGAAAGTGTAGTGGACAGGAGTTCAAATCTCCTCACCTCCACCAAAAACTAAAAAAGAGCTAGAAATATGAAAAATCAATATTTTTAGCTCTTTTTATGCAATTTTAATGCAACAAAACAAGTTTCGAAAAAATGGTAAAAGATATTGACAAAGGACAAAATTTGAAATATAATACAAACAATAGTTTTGTTGGAGCAATAAAAGTAGTTTTATAAATAGTAGTAAATGTAGTAAAAACTAAATATTTATAGAGATAGGATGTGTGGTTAATGAAAAATAATAAATTAGAAACAATTTCAAATCTTTTTGAAGGAAAAGAAATAAGAAGTGTTTGGGATTCAGAGAAAGAAGATTATTATTTTAGTATAGTTGATGTAATAGGTGCTCTAACAGAAAGTAATATTCCAAGAAACTACTGGAGTGATTTAAAAAGAAAAATAAAACGAGAGGGAAGTCAACTGCACGAAGATATCGTGCAGTTGAAAATGAAAGCAAGTGATGGTAAATTTAGAGAAACAGATACATTAAATACAAAAGGTATTCTAAGATTAATTGAATCTGTTCCGAGTCCAAAAGCAGAACCATTTAAAC
>CANRQH010000063.1 GCA_947632745.1 uncultured Clostridia bacterium
AAATAGTGTTATAGTTCCAATATTAATTGTAACTATATTAATAATAGGAACTAAAAATTTAATAAATATTAATTTTAACGAAATTGGAAGAAATATTAAAGAAAATAATAGTTTGTATTATGTAATAGAAGCAATTATATATTCGAGTTATAATTTAATTTTAATAATACCTGTTTTAATTAATTTAAAAAAATTTTTAAAAAGCAAAAAACAAATAATAATAATATCAATAATGTCTGAAATATTTGTTGCAATAATTTCAATACTTACATTTTTATTATTAGTAAATGTAGACAAAAACTTTTTTGAAATAGAAATGCCAGTAGTATATGTAGTAAAAAATAAATTTACAAGTTTTACATATATTTATGGAATAATAATTTTAATTGCAATATTTACAACAGCAATTTCAGTAGGGATAAGCTTTTTAAATAATATACGCAAAAGTAAATTCCAATTTGTAATTATTGCATTTTTACTATGCATAACTAGCATTTTAGTGTCACCAATAGGTTTTGCAAATCTAGTAAAAATATTATTCCCTTTATTTGGTTATTTAGGGCTATTACAAATTTATTTTATAATAAAAAGCAAATAACAGTTGATATTTTTTCTTTCATTTGATAAAATTATAAAAAAATAGGAGGAGTGTGTTAGTTATTTACTAACGAAAATCTAAATAATGAGAGAAAATGAAAAAGAATTATATCAAATAAAAAGAGAATTAAGTATAAGAAAGATTATTATTGTAAGCATAGTAACTGTTTTTATAATTAGTATTATAGTACTTGTTTCTTTATATATTTCAAAAGAAAGTTTTAGAAAATGGGTTGATATAAATATCTTAAGAAAAAATTTAACAGAGCAAGATATATCAAGTATAGATTTAGATATAGATAAAAACAATCAAATATGTTGTTACAGTAAATATATAGGTATATTAAATGATAAAAATTTAAAATTATATAATCAAACAGGGCAAAGTATTATTGATATAGCTGTTAATATAAATACAGCATTATTTGCATCAAACAATAAATATTTAGCTATAGCAGAAAAAAATGGACAAGAATTTTGTGTGATTTCAGATAAAACATATTTATGGGAAGGAAAGGTAGATGGAGAAATACTTCAAATTCATATTAATAAAAATGGATATGTAGTGTTAGTTACAACAGATACAACATATAAATCAACAATAACAGTGTATGATGCTTCTGGAAAACAATTATTAAAAAATTATTTATCATCTACAAGAGTTATTGATGTATCAATAACAAATGATAATAAATATGTTGCATTTGCTGAAATAGACACATCTGGAGCATTAATAAAATCAAATATAAAAATAATATCTATAGAAGAAGCTGTGAAGGACTCTAATCAGGCAATAATAAATTCATATGATGCCGATACATCAAAAATGATAGTAAGTGTAGAATATCAAGAAAAAAATAATTTAATATGTGAATATGATAATTCTATAAATTTAATAAGCAATAGCACTAATAATGAAATTTTAGCAATAGACAACAAAACTACATTTATGTCAAGCAATTTAACAAATAGTATTGCATATATAACAGAGGAGAGTTCCGGAATATTTAATTCAGACTCTGTATTAAACATTATAAATACTTCAAATAATCAAAAAAGTATATATAATTTTGACGAAGTAGTAAAAGAAATGTACACATATGGAAATACTATTGGAATTAATGTCGGAACTGAGATTTATTTTGTAAATACAAATGGATTATTAATAAAAAAATACACATCAAATCAAGAAATTACGAATGTTCAGATTTCAAGTGATTTAGCAATAATAATTTATAAAGATAGAGTAGAGATAATAAATTTATAGAATTTTATAAATTAGAAGGGAAGGTGTATTTTATGGCAATATTAATAGATGTTATAATTGTTGCAATATTATTGTTAAATATAATTATTGGTTATAAAAGAGGATTAGTAAATGCCATTGTTAGTATAGTTGCTTTTTTGATAGCAATTATTGCAACTTTAATTTTATATAAACCAGTTTCTAATATTATAATAAATAATACTCAAATTGACGATAAAATTAGAGAAGTAATTATTCATAATAATACAAAAGAAGAAACAGATGAACAAACAGAAGAACAACAAGAAGAACCAAAAGGAATACAAAAATATATTGCAAAACAAATGGAAGAAACAGCAAGTGATTCAAAAGAATATGCAATTGAAGCGGTTGCTGATACAATTGCAACTCAAGCTATACAAATTTTAACTGCAATAATTTTATTTATAGCAATTAGAATTGTAATTGTAGTATTAAAATTTTTAACAAATGGTATAGCAAATCTTCCAATTCTTAAACAATTTAATGAATTAGGCGGAGTATTATATGGATTAATTAAAGGACTAATTATAATATATGTGATATTAACAATATTATTTTTTGTTGTTTCAATAAATGGAAATGGAATAATATCAAATGCTATAGAAAACTCATATATCACAAAGTTTTTATATGAGAATAATATTATAGTAAACTATTGCGTTTTAGGTAAAAATTTGTTATAATGCTAACAATAGTTTTTAATTTAGAAAGAAAAGAGTGAATAAAAAAAGCAAATGAGTAAAAAAGTAAGTAAAAATAAAAAGAATAATATAAAAAACAAAAAAGTAAAAAAGAAAAATAGAGTATTAAGAACATTTATAATTATTATCTTATTAATTGCAATAGGAGTCGGACTATTTGTTGGATATAGTGCCTATAAAAATGGATGGGGCTTAAAAGGAATTGTTCAAACAGCTATGGGACATGATGAAAAAAAATTAGCAGATTTAGACCCATTCACAGTATTAATATTAGGAGTAAGTGAAGACATAAAATCTAAGCTTACAGATACAATAATAGTTGCATCATATAACCCTAAAACACAAATAGCATCTTTAATTTCTATTCCAAGAGATACATTTGTTGGAACAAACAAAAATAATGCAACATCATATGACAAAATAAATGCATTGTATCAAACTAGTCCAGAAAAAACATTAGATGCAGTAAATAAAATTACAGGATTAGATATTGTATACTATGTTGTAGTAAGTAATAATGCGTTAGTAGAATTAGTAGATGAACTTGGTGGAGTAGAATTTGATGTTCCAATAAACATGGATTATGATGATTGTACACAAGATTTATATATTCACCTAAAAGCAGGTATGCAAAAACTAAATGGAGAACAAGCAGAAGGACTTGTTAGATTTAGAAAAAATAATAATGGTACATCATACTCAGAAGAATATGGAGACAATGACCTAGGAAGAATGAGAACACAACGAGAATTCTTAAAAGTTGTTGCAAAACAAATGATACAATTTAAAAATATAACTAAAATAGGAAGTTTTATAGATATATTTAAAAATAATGTAACAACAAATATTAAAAATTGGTCTTTAATAAAAGACTATGTAGCATATGCAATAGACTTTAATACAGATAATTTACAAACTGCTTCTATTCCAGGAAATCCAAGTAGTTTTGGACCATATAAATTATCTTTCTTCGATTACAATAAAAAAGAAACATCAGCTTTAGTAGAGGAATTATTTGCTAAGCAAAATGGAGAAACTGTAGAAGGAGAATCAGCTGGAACAGGTAATAATACAACATCTAATACTACTAATATTACTTCAAGTAACTCAACAAGTGAAAAAACAGCAAATTCTAAAATAAAAATAGAGTTACTTAATGGAAGTGGAGATTCTACTCTTCTTACAAAAGCAACAAAAGCATTGAAGAATAAAGGATACAATGTATATAAAACAGGAACAACAACAAGTACCGCTAAAACAACTATTGTAAATAAAACTGCAGTTCCAAGTACTCATACAACAGAAATTAAGAATATACTTGGTATAGGAAATATATCTAGTAGCACAGCAAGTAAAAGTACAATAGACATTAAAATAGTTATAGGAAAAGACTATAAATAAAAAAGTATAATTAAAGGAGAGAATATTTTAATTATTCTCTCCAACCATTTTAATTAAATTTAGTTCTATACTTATTTCTTTTCTTTTTATTTTTCTTTATTTTTTTAGAATTAGAAAATACAAATATTATTACAATTATAAGAATAATTATTGCAAGCAATGCTTTAAAAATATTAAGTAAAAAATCATTTGGTTCAACATTATTTGCTGCAAGTAAATTCTGAGTATAATCTACCCCATTTATAGTATAAGTTATAGTTCCTAAAGTAGCATTTTGGCTAATTGGAGCAGAAATTACATCATTAAGAGTAATTTTAGGGTCTGGTATTTCATCATTTACATTTATAAGAGCATTTAAATCATTTTCTACAATTAAATCTAAATTTCTAGTATCTTTAGAAGCATTAGAAACTTCTATATGTTCTACTATATCATTTTGTTTAGCTATAGTTTTAATAGAATAATTTTCATATCCATAATTATATAATGAAGTAGTATCAGTGTATCTTACACTACCACCGATTTGTAACAGGTGATGCACCTAAAATTACTGAAATTAATTCTAAATTGTTTTTAGAAAAACCAGCAATTAAGCAATTTTGAGCTTCTGTTGTAAATCCAGTTTTTATACCAATGCAATCTGCTATATGATATTTTGAAGAAGGATTAAGAATATCATTTGTATTTGCATAAGTTCTTGCTTCAAATTTGTTGGTTGCAGGTACTGTGCATTTTGGCATAGAAACTATACTTCTAAAAGTTGAATTCTTCATACAATATCTAGCAATTAAACTTAAATCATGAGCTGTAGAATAATGATTTTCATCATGTATTCCACTTGGATTCATAAAATGTGAATTAGTACATCCAATTTCTGCTGCTTTTTGATTCATTAAATCTGCAAAATTTTCGATAGATCCAGAAATATGTTCAGCAAGAACATAACCTGCATCGTTTGAAGAGTGAACTAAAAAAACAGTTAGCAAGTCTTTTACATTCATTTCTTCTCCGTCTGATAAATAACATGAAGAATAACCAGAAGGAATTGCAGAAATTGCTGTTTTATGTGCTGTAACCATTTCATCTAAATTACATTTTTCAAGAGTAATTATTGCTGTTAATATTTTGGTTGTACTTGCAGGATACATTTTTTTATCCTCATTTTTTCCGTAAAGGACAGCTCCTGTGTTACTATCTATTAAAATAGCTGCTTCAGAAGATATATTTAATTCATTTTCATTTGTAGCTTTAGATATACCATATGGTAAATTTATAAATAAAATTAATAGCAAAATTAATATTTTTTTGAATTTCATTTGTGTTATTGTTCCCCCAATCTTTAAGATAAAAATACATTAATTAATATACAATATTCGACAAAAAAATGCAATATTTTTAATAAATAAAAATTAAATTAGGAGGTTTTATATATGTTAGAAAATTTAAGTGTAAAACAAAAGAAAATTTTTATTATTGTAGCGATTATAGTAGGACTTGGAATAATGTACTTTATATATAATAAAATTGGAACTCCAAGTTCAGAAATAGAAGAAGATATTTTAGTTCAAAATAATAGTGCAGAAAGTAACAATGTATCAACAGAAGAAGAAATTATTGTTCATATTACAGGAGCTGTAAAACAGCCGGGTATAGTAAGATTAGAAGAAGGTTCAAGAATGGAGGATGCAATAGAAAAAGCAGGAGGCTTAACAGAAGACGCAGATATTTCAAATGTAAATTTAGCGTATGTTTTAGAAGATGGGATAAAAATTAAAATACCAAGCAATTTAGATATAGAAGGAGAAGAAGAAGAGGTAATAATAGATGATATAGGAGAAAATATTTCTCAAGAAACAGATACAACAATTAGTACATCTGAAAACCAAATAAATATAAATAAAGCAACAGAAACTGAACTTGAAACTTTGCCAGGAATAGGTGCTGAACTTGCATCAAGAATAGTTGAATATAGAAATCAAAATGGAAAATTTTCTAGCTCTGAAGATATAAAAAATGTTAGTGGGATAGGGGATAGTAAATTTGAAAAATTAAAAGATTTAATATGTGTGAAATAATATAGAGTTGGAAGTTAATTAAGAGATTTAATGGAAATTGAATAAATATCATATATTTTTTTAATGAATATAATTCTACTAGGAGGAATTTTTTTAAATGGAAAAATATAATAGTCAGCAAGCCATAGACTATGCAAAAAAGTGGGCATATAAGAGAAATCCTAGATATTATAATTATGACCCATTAGGTGGAGATTGTACAAATTTTATATCACAATGTGTGTATGCAGGAAGTAAAGTTATGAATTACAACAAACTATATGGGTGGTATTACAATAATGCAAATGATAAATCACCTTCTTGGACAGGTGTGGAATTTTTATATAATTTTTTAATAAATAATAAACAAAAAGGTCCAACAGGAGAAATTTCATCAAAAGATAAAGCCCAAGTAGGGGATATAGTTCAGTTATCTTTTGATGGAATTAAATTTGCTCATTCTATTATAATTGTAGGATTAGAAAACAATAAAATTTTTGGTGCTTCTCATACTTTTGATTCTTATTATAGGGATTTGGATTCTTATATTTATAAAAAGGCTAGATTTATTCATATAAAAGGAGTATTAAAATAAATTTATTTTGAAAAATTTTATAACAAGTATTGAATTAAAAACAAATGTTTGATATAATGTATGTAAATTATAGAAAATCTATTAATTATGGAAAGGAGAATTTATAATGGAAAGCAATAAATTAGAAACAATTTCAAATTTATTTGAAGGTAAAGAAATTAGAAGTGTATGGGATTCTACAAAAGAAGATTATTATTTTAGTGTTACAGATGTTATAAGTGCTCTAACAGATAGTAAAATTCCTAAAAGATATTGGTCTGATTTAAAAAGAAAATTAATTGAAGAAGGTAGTCAGTTGTACGAAAATATCGTACAACTAAAAATGACATCGAAAAAAGATGGAAAAAATTATCTAACTGATACACTAGATACTAAAGGAATTCTAAGACTTATTGAATCCGTTCCAAGCAGTAAAGCAGAACCATTTAAACTATGGCTTGCAAAAATGGGAAGTGATAGAATTGATGAAATATTTGACCCTGAAATTGCTATAAATAGAGCAATTAACTATTATAGAAATAGAGGATATTCTGATAAATGGATAGAAAGAAGACTAAAAGGCATTTTAGATCGAAATAAATTAACAGATATATGGAAAGAAAATGGTATAAAAGGAAATTTTGAATATGCTATATTAACTAATGAAATTTATAAAAGTTGGTCGGGGATGAAAGCTAGTGAATATAAGGAATATAAGAATATTAGAAAAGAATCTCTAAGAGACAATATGACTGATATGGAAATAGCCTTAACTGATTTAGGAGAAATAGCTACAAGAGAACTAGCGAAAGAACATAGACCTTATGGGTTAAAAGAAAATAAAAAAGTTGCAAAGATGGGTGGACATGCTACAAAAGTTGCAAGAGAAGATATAGAAAAAAATTTAGGAAAAACAGTTATTAGTAATAAAAACTCTTTAAGTTATAAATATGTAAATCAAAAACAATTAAATAACAGTAGCAATAAAATTGTGTAACACGTTACAAAATGTTTGTTCAAGATACATTTGACAAAAATAAAAAATTTGTGTATAATGTAAATAGAAAATGAGAGCCACAGAATATGTGGTTACCACTAT
>CANRQH010000064.1 GCA_947632745.1 uncultured Clostridia bacterium
GTGTTTCAACCTATAAAAGTAAGAAATAATCCTGAATTTATAGAAAAAATAAAAAGCTTAAATCCAGATATAATCTGTGTTGTAGCTTATGGAAAAATTTTACCAAAAGAACTACTAGAAATTCCAAAATTAGGTTGCATAAATGTTCATGGTTCACTTCTTCCAAAATATAGAGGAGCAGCGCCTATTCAATGGGCAGTACTAAATGGAGAAAAAACTACAGGAATTACTACAATGTATATGGACGAGGGAATGGACACTGGAGATATGATTTTAAAACAAGAGGTTCAAATTGGAGAAGACGAAACAACAGGAGAACTATGGGATAGATTATCTAAAATAGGTGGAGGGCTTTTAGTAAAAACTTTAGACCAAATAAATTTAGGCACTGCACCAAGAATTCCTCAAGGAAATGACTTTACAATGGCGCCAATGCTAAATAAAGAGATGGCAAAAATAGACTGGAATAGCAAAAACGCTAAAGAAATTAAAAATTTAGTTAGAGGTTTAAATCCTATTATGGGTGCATATTCTTTTGTAAATGGCAAAAAAATAAAATTTTGGAAAGTTCAAGTTGTTAAGGATAATGAAATAAAGTTTGATGTACAAAATAAAAAACTTGGAGAAGTTATACTTTCAAATGATAAAAAAGGTTTATTTATAAAAGCAAAAGATGGTATAATTTCAGTTTTAGAAATTCAAGGGGAAAATGCTAAAAGGATGAATATAGGAGATTTCTTAAGAGGAAATAAAATTGAAGTAGGCATGATATTTGAATGATGGTTACTATTTAAATAAATATAATTCGAAAAACATAGTAAAGAAGAGATTAATGAAATAGAGGAGGTTTCTATGAAAGAAGAATTAAGTGATTTTTTGAAAACAGCATATAAATATAATAAAGTAAAAGATTTAAAAGAAGCATTTGAAGAATATCCAGTAGAAGAAGAATGGCATAAAGGAAAAATTGAAGAATATAAGCAAAGTTTTTATGATACTCTAAAAAATATATAGAGAAAAGCCGGTCATTAGGGAAGTTCCAAATGAACGGCTTTAAAAATTATTTTGTAATTATTTTTTTGGTAAAATCTAAATTACTGTAAGAATCCTTTAAATATCCCAAAGTATATATATTTGTAGCTAAAATATCCTTATTTAACATCATTTGTAAATTTTTATTATTATTCTCATCCATAAATTTTTTTACAGAAGTTATAACCTTTAAATCAGGATTAGCTGAACTTATTTGACTTAAAAGTTTTTTACCATTGCTATTAAAGCCTAGAACTCTAACATAAGGGTTAACCTTTTTAGAAATTTCCATTTCTTTTTTCGTGATGTCTAAAAGTGAATATAGCAAAATCCTTTTAATTCTTGTTTCTGTATATCTTTTTGAAATTACAATATTAATAAATTCATCTATTGTATTACAAGAAAGGGCAGCTTTTTTTATTGAATTTTCTAAGCCTTCAGATACATCTGGAAATTTTTTAATTTCTTCTATATCTTTTTTTCTTAAGTTATACATTATTATTTTTTCAAATTCAGAAAAGTCTGGAACAAAATGTCCATTATTTATTTCATCTTTTAAAATAGTATAAGAACTAGGAGTTAAGGCATCTTTTAAATTTCTGGTATTTCCTGTTTTTATCATATTTCTTATAGAAGTACTGCTACTAATTGTTCCAGTATAGTCTTTTGTTAAATGCCCAGCAGCTTTTCTTGGGACTAAAATAGGCTCTATTTTGGAACGACATTTTTTTAATGCTTTTAAATATTCAATACCTAAAATGTTGTTAGCACCAAGAAGTATATTTGCATAATTTTTATCTTTAAGATACTTTAAAACAGCATTTTCTCTAGCTTTAGGAAAAGAAATTCCTTTAGATAATTCATCTGTTAAAATATTTTTATATTCTTTTGGTTCTTCATGCAAAACATTGGCAATAATATTTAGTTTATTTAATTCTTTACACTCAGCTCCAAATGATATATGGTCAACAATTTTTAAAGAATTTAAAATTTTTATAGCACCATATGCAAAATTTTCAGCACTAGAAATTGAATATAAACAAGGAAGTTCTATAACTAAATCAACTCCACCTGCAATAGCCATTTCAGCTTTTGTCCATTTATCAACAAGTGAACATTCACCACGTTGAGTAAAATTACCAGAAATAACTGCTACAACATAATTGTCTTTTGTTAGTTCTTTTGATTTTAAAAGATGATATATATGTCCATTATGAAATGGATTGTATTCAGCAACAATTCCTAAAACCATAAGCAATTTCTCCTGTACTTAACTATTTAGACTAGTATATATGAAAAAACGAAAACTGTCAATTTATTTCCAAAATGTACTTGCCAAAACGAATTTTTTGTGATAAAATATTAAACATTAAAACCTTACTCACAAACTAAGTTGTGGGTTATATAGCCAAAAGGAGGTGGAAATAATGAATAAATACGAAAGTGTTATCATTATTAATCCTAATTGTACTGATGAAGCATTAAAAGCTTTAGAAAGTAAATTTATAGGATTAATAAATCAAAACGGAAAAGTAGAATCTTTTGAAAACATGGGTAAGAAAAAGCTTGCTTATGATATAAAAAAGAACTCAGAAGCATTCTACATGTTAATTAATTTCGAAGCTGAGCCAAGTTCAATAGTAGAGCTAGAAAGAAATTACAGAATTACAGATGATGTATTAAAATTTATAGTTGTAAAAAAATAAACTACAACAAATCGAAATTTATTAAAAATTAAATAAAATAAAGTTAAGGGGCCTTTATTTAAAGAAAGGTAAGGTAAAAAATATGAACAAAGTAATTTTAATGGGTAGATTAACAAGAGACCCAGAGGTAAGATATACTCAAACAAATAACACACTAGTTGCATCATTTTCATTAGCTGTAAACAGAAGATTTGTAAGACAGGGAGAAGAAAGACAAGCAGACTTTTTCAATATAGTTGCTTGGAGCAAGCTAGGAGAATTTTGTAGCAAATACTTTAAAAAAGGTCAACAAGTTGGAGTAATTGGAAGATTACAAACAAGAACATGGGATGATCAAAACGGAACCAAACACTATATAACAGAAGTAGTTGCAGAAGAAGCATATTTTGCAGAAGGTAGAAGAGATGGAGAAGCTTCAAGTTCTTCATTTGAAAACACATTTGGAACTACAATGCCAAGTGAAGGTGAAGGTGCTTCAGATTTTGAAGTATCAGCAAGTGATGATTTACCATTTTAGTTAAAAAAAGAATAGGGGTGAAACAAAATGGCAGATAAGAAAAATAACAAAAAAAATAATAGAAATAATAAAAATTACGATGATGATTTTAATCCAAGATTTAAAAAACAAAAAAAGAAAGTTTGTCCATTATGCAGTGACAAAAACTTTGTCTTAGATTACAAAAACATAGACGTAATGAAAAAATTTGTTAATGATAAAGGTAAAATATTACCAAGAAGAACAACTGGAGCTTGCAGTAAACATCAAAGAGATATTACAATAGCAATAAAAAGAGCAAGAGCAATTGCAATTTTACCATATACTCAAGACTAATAAAAATATAAAAACAGCTATTATACTTATTTTAATGTTACAGCTGTTTTTGTTTTTTAAGCAACATTAGTTTAAATTTCACATTATACTAAAAAGATAGCTCATTAATGAGCTATCTTTTTGTCTTCTTGTTATGTTGCGGTTAACATAAGTTACCCAACTTTGTATTTTTATTATATAATAAAATACACTCATTGTCAAGATTTTTATTCATTTTTGTTAATATTTTATGAATAATTGTTTCATTTTATTATTAATTAAATCTAAACTAGAATCAGATATATGTATACCTGATAATAAATCACCAGTATGTTGAGGGTCGTATATTCTTTGTTTACTAATTGTAGTTATTTGACTTACTAATGCTATGCTGCCTTTTTTCATTTTTAACATTTCTAAATTCATTTTTTGTGTTAGTTCTAATTGTGTCAATGCTGAAATAATTTCTTCATGAGAAAGCTGATTGGGTTTAAAATTATTAATTTTATGAGATAGTTCTAACATAATGTTATTTGTTTTATTTTGAAAGTTAGAATAAATTTCGTTACCAATATTGACTTCAGAAAAATGAAGTTTCTGTCCTTTGTCAGATGTAAGTGGTATGACGGTTATAATTCCAGAATATATTGAATTTTGTTTATCTACAACTATGCAATAATGTAAACCACCTTCTTCATTACCTATGTTATATCCAAGATTTACTTTTATAACGTCTCCTCTAGAATAAGATTTTAAGTAATTTGGTTTAAAATTATCTTCAAAACTAAGTAAAGAACAATAATCTTCAAGCCAATAAGATAACTTATCAGCTTTTAATTGTGTTGAAGGATTGTTTAAATAATTAGTTAATAAAGTATTAATTTTTTGTAAAGCAACATCTTTATGTAAAGAAATATTTGAAAGTGATTTTTGATTTATTTTTTCTTCTGTTTGAGATAGAGCTTCATTTCCTTCCATTTATACTACATTCCTTTCCTATAATTTATGTTATCAATTATTGCTTTATTGTTATTTTTCATATTATTATTATATAGCCTTTTTACATAAAAAACAACGGTTAATAAAAATATTTTTTAAAAATTTTCAAAATAAATATGTATAATATTTAAATTTAATCATTGCGAAATTTTTTTGTTTATGTTATTATAAAAAAGATAACATACTATATTTGAAAGAAGGAATTTTAAATGATAAATATAGAAAAAGCAACACAGGAATTTGACTTGTATTCAAGACAGTATGACTTAACACTTGAAACATTAAAATTAAAATATCATCACACATATAGAGTAATGAAAATTAGTGGAGATATAGCCCAAAGTTTAAATTTAAGTAAAGAAGATATAGAACTTGCAAAATTAATAGGGCTATTACATGATATAGCAAGATTTGAGCAATATACAAGATTTAAAACACTTTCAGACTCAGTAAGTATCGACCATGGAGATTTAGGAGTAGAAATACTAACTACAAATAATTTTATAAGAAAATTTATAGAAGACAATAAATATGACGATATAATTTTAAAAGCAATTAAAAACCATAATAAATACAAAATTGAAGATGGACTAACTGAAAGAGAATTACTTTTTGCAAAAATTATAAAAGATGCGGACAAGTTAGATATATTTTTTGAAACATTAAATTACTTTTATGAAACAGAAAGTGTTATACAAGAAGTGGAGGAAGGAAAAATTGACAATCAGATAATGGAACAACTAAAACAAAAAGTTTTAGTAAAAAGAAAGCCAAATGCAACAGCAATAGATAGATTACTTGTAAATTTAGCTTTTGTATTTGACTATTACATTAAATACAGTTATGAAGAAATGAAAAAAGAAGATTATATAAACAAAATAATAGACAAATTTGAATTCAAAAATAAACAAACAAAAGATAAAATGGAAGAAGCAAGAAAAATATTGAATCAATATATAGAAGAAAAAATAGAGGATGATAAAATTTGAAACTAATTATAACAGAAAAGCCATCTGTTGCAAGAGAATTTGCCAAAGTACTAAAAGTAAATATGCAAAATAAAGGAAGTTATTTAGAGTCAGATGAATGGATAATAACATGGTGTGTAGGTCATTTGGTTACAATGAGCTACCCAGAAAAATATGACGAAAAGCTAAAAAGATGGAGTTTAGACACACTTCCATTTATGCCTCAAGAGTACAAATACGAAGTAATAGAAAGAGTACAAAATCAATTTAATGTAGTCCAAAAATTATTACAAAGAGAAGATCTAACAGAAATATACAATGCCGGTGACTCTGGGCGTGAAGGAGAATATATACAAAGATTAGTATTTATGATGGCAAAACCAAATCCAAAAGCAAAAATAAAAAGAGTTTGGATAGATTCACAAACAGAAGAGGAAATATTAAGAGGAATAAAAGAAGCAAAAGATTCATCAGAATATGACAGTATTTCAGACAGTGCATATTTAAGAGCAAAAGAAGATTATTTAATAGGAATTAATTTTTCAAGATTGCTTTCTATAATATATGGTAGACGTTTGGCTAAATCCATGAACCAAGACTATTTTTCAATATCTGTTGGAAGAGTTATGACATGTGTTTTAGGCATGATTGTTTCAAGAGAAAGAGAAATAAGAAATTTTGTAAAAACAAAATATTATAAAATTATAGGAACTTTTGCAAATAGCAAAGGCAACTTCACAGCAGAGTGGAAGGTAAATGAAAAATCTAAAATGTATGATTCAAATGAATTATATAATGAAAGCGGATTTAAAAAGGAAGAAGATGCAAAAAAATTTATAGCAGATTTGGCTGGAAAAGAAGCGGTTGTTTCTGAAATAAAAAAGAGCAAGCAAAAAGAAAATGCGCCACTTTTGTTTAATTTAGCAGAAATACAAAATGAATGTACAAAAAGATTTAAAATAAAGCCAGATGAAACACTAGAAATTATCCAAGAACTATACGAAAAAAAATTAGTAACATATCCAAGGACAGATGCAAGAGTGCTTTCAACAGCAGTAGCCAAAGAAATAGGAAAAAATCTAAATGGATTAGCTAAAAACTTTAAAGATGAAGAAATACAAGGTTTTATAAAAAAAATGGTAGAAGAAAAATATTCTACAAATCTTACAAAAACAAAATATGTAAATGATAAAAAAATAACAGACCACTATGCTATAATTCCGACAGGTCAAGGGCTAGAAAATTACAATAATTTAAATGAATTAAAAAAGAACATATATAAGTTAATAGTAAAAAGATTTTTAGCAATATTTTATCCACCAGCAGAATTTAATAAAGTAAATGTTACAGTAAATATAGAAAATGAAACTTTTTATGGTACAGGAAAAGTATGTGTAAAAAGAGGGTACTTAGATGTTTTAAAGCCAGAAAAGAATTTGGATAATAAAGCAAATAATCAAGAAATAGATGACCAAATTAAAAATGAAGAAGAAAACCTAGATATATTAAATACTTTAAAGAAAAATGAAAAACTAGAAACAGAAAATTTTGAACTAAAAGACGCAGAAACATCACCACCTTCAAGATATAATTCAGGAAACTTAGTTATTGCAATGGAGGGAGCAGGAAAACTAATAGAAGACGAAGAACTAAGAGAGCAATTAAGAGGAGCAGGAATAGGAACAAGTGCAACAAGGGGAGAGATAATAAAAAAGCTAGAAAGAATTGAGTATATTGCAATAAACAATAAAACTCAAATTGTAACTCCAACAGAAAAGGGAGAAAAAATATATGACATTGTAAATCAAGCTATGCCTGATATGCTAAACCCAAAGCTTACTGCTAGTTGGGAAAAGGGCTTAGATATGGTTGCTAAAAAAGATATAGAACCTCAAATTTTTATGGATAAGCTTGAAAATTATGTTAGGTCTAAATTTGATAAATTAGTAGTAAAAATGTAAAAAATAAAATTCTCAGAAACGTAGTGGTCTGAGAATTTTATTTTTTTATATAATAGGAAAGTCATCAGAATTACGAAAGAAAGAAGAAATTTATAAAATAACACAAAGAGACTAAAG
>CANRQH010000065.1 GCA_947632745.1 uncultured Clostridia bacterium
CCTGTATTTTTTTCATATTCATCCCATTTATTTACTACAATTATTACTCCTTTTCCTGCTTCATGTGCTTCTCCTGCGATTTTTGCATCTTGGTCTGTAACTCCCTCCAATGCGTCTATTAACATTAAACATACATCTGCTCTCTCTATTGCTAAAATTGACCTCATTACACTGTATTTTTCAATTTTTTCTGTTACTTTGCTTTTTCTTCTAATTCCTGCTGTATCTATAAAAACATATTTTCCATTGTCATTTTCAAAATATGAATCTATTGCATCTCGTGTTGTTCCTGCTGTGTCACTTACTATGTTTCTGTTTTCTCCAAGTATTTTATTTATAAGAGATGATTTTCCTACATTTGGTTTTCCGATTACTGCAACTTTAATTCGTTCTTCATCTTCGTTTTCTTCTTCATCTTGCGGAAATTTTTCGTATACTTTATCTAAAACATCTCCTATACCTTGGGCATTGCTTGCAGAAATTGGCATAGGATCCCCTATACCTAGTTTGTAGAATTCGTAAATATCTGCTTCAAATTTTTTAAAGTCATCTACTTTGTTACAAACAAGTATTATGGGTTTTTTTGATTTTTTAAGCATTACAGCAATTTCTTCATCTGCTGAAGTTACTCCTTGACGCACATCTGTTAAAAATATTATTACATCTGCTATGTCTATTGCAATATTTGCTTGTAATCTCATTTGAGATAAAATTACATCATTTGTATCAGGCTCAATTCCACCTGTATCTATTAATGTAAATTTTTTTCCTCTCCAATTACTTTCTCCATACACTCTGTCCCTTGTAACTCCTGGTGTGTCTTCTACTATTGATATTCTACTTCCTACTATGTAATTAAAAAATGTTGATTTTCCAACATTTGGTTTTCCTATAATTGCTACTATTGGCTTTGACATTTATTTTCCTCCATGTTTTGCTCATCTATGCGTACCATTATACTTTGTTTGTGTTCAAAAATCAAGCGAACAAACAAACATTTTTCAAAAAATTTGTTTTTATTTATTCAAGCATAAAATCGAACTTTTTTCTATTTAAAAAAATTTATCCAAGCATAAAGTTAAACTTTCTTTTAATTTAAATATTTTTTCTTGACTTTTAAAATTTCAACCAATATAATGTAGATAATTTAAATAAAGGAGGAGAAAAATGTCGAAAAATGATTTAGCACTACTGGTGCTTGATAATTGTAAAGAATTTGGACATAAGGTAGAAGAAAATCTACTAAAAATACGTAATGAAAAAGACAAAAAATACATAGCTAAAATTACCGCTTCTCGCTTTTCAAATGGCGAAGGAAAAGTTTTAATTGATGACTCAGTTAGAAACAAAGAAATTTATATTTTTTGTGATGTTGGCAACTATAGCATAACATACAAAAGTCGTGGCAAAGAACACGAAATGATGCCAGATGAACATTTTCAAGATATAAAAAGAGTAATTTCTGCAACTTGTGGACATGCTTCTAAAATAACTGTTGTTATGCCTCTTTTATATCAATCTAGACAGCACAGAAGAAAAGGTAGAGAATCTTTAGACTGTGCGATTTCACTTCAAGAATTAGAAAGACTTGGAGTAAATAGTATTATTACATTTGATGCACATGACCCTAATGTAATAAATGCTACACCAAGTTTATCTTTTGATAATTTTTATCCTTCAAACACAATAATCCAAGAAATTGCAAAAAATGAACCCGAAATTTTTGAAAATGCACTTGTTGTTAGCCCTGACTTTGGTGCAATGGAAAGAGCACGCTATTATGCTGAAATTATAGGCTGTGATGTTGGCGTATTTTATAAAAGACGTGATTTAAGCAGACTAGTAAATGGAAAAAACCCTGTTGTCGCACATACCTATATGGGAAGTGATGTAAAAGGAAAAAATGTCTTTATTGTAGATGATATGATTGCATCAGGTGGCTCTGTAATTGAGGTTGCTGAAAAGTTACGTGAAATGGGAGCAAAAACAATTTGTATTACATGTGCATTTGCTTTATTTACAGAAGGTTTTGATATATTCTTAAAAGCAAAAAAAGAAAGATTATTTGATAGTATTTATACAACTAACCTTTCTTATATTCCAAAAGATATAACAAAATATGACTGGTTCCATGATGTAGATATGTCATACTTACTTGCTCAAATAATAGATAGTATGGATAAAAAAGAGCCTTTAACTAAATATTTTAATAGAACCAAGGAAACTTTTTCTACTGTAAGAAAATCAATGAGTAATTAGTATTTTATAGCTAGGCTCTGATTTTTTTCATTTATATAATTATAGCTAGGCTCTAATTGGTTTGAATTTCAGGATTGTCTTTTAAAATCTCATTAGCTAAATTAACATTATTATTAAAAGCTTTTACATATCCTCCTAGAGACCTAGCTTTTTCTTGAAGTAGCTCTACATCGGAATTTACATATATATTTGCTTTTCCTTTTCCATTTTTAGCTTCTTGTATTAAATTAGAAACTGGAGAGTTTCCATCAAAAGCTACTACTATTGAGTTTCTTCTTTCAAAAATTTCATAATTAAAACTTTTATATATTCCAAATTCAGAAGGATCTGGAGATACATAAATTCCACCTATTGCTTCGTTATTATCTATATTTGCTCTAACGTCTTCAGATATATATTTTGGCACAACTGCTGTAACATGAAAGTTCTTTTTTAATTCTTTTGATATATCTAAAACTGCTCTTTCATACCCTTGAACTTTGTGTCCTATTAATATATATGCTTTTTTATCATCAATTTTTTCAAGAAATTCTTTTAATGCTTGTCTGGTTTCTTCTCTTGGCATTGTTACTCTTCCTTTTGAATTAAAGCTTCCACCTGCAATTACTATTGGAGTTTTATCTGTTGGAAGATTAACAATTTTCCCTTTAAATACTGCATTAGAATTTAATATATTATTATTTTCTTCATTTTCTTCTAAATCGATATTAGCTAGGTTCTTTTTCTCTTCTTCCTTCAAGGCTTTATAAATTTCTCTTCCTGCTAAAAATTCTTCAAATTTTTTTGATTTTTGTTCAAAATAATTTTTTCTTTGTTGTAAAATTTCATCTTCAACTTCTCTCATTTTAGCAAAATCAAAATCGTTTATTCCTAAAAGATTGCTTAAAGCTATTTGTTCATCTATTGTGTCTATTCCATAAAATCCACATCCATCAGTTCCTTGAACACATTTTATTTCTGCATTTAAGTAATTTTTTATTGGGTGATTATAAAGATTTGTTAAATTATTTAGTCTTACATTTGAAGATAATTGAAACTCTAATACAACATTTAAATCCTTCATTTTATTTAATATTCTTTTTCCACTTTTTGAACTTAAATCTGGCACATATAACCCATGCCCTATTCTAAGTAGTGGTGCTTTTCTTCCATTTGGAGTACATATTTTTATACAGTCTAAAGCTTTTTCAACATTGTCTTTAAAGCCATCTGTCTCTCCTGCATGAATTCTTATTGTAAAGCCTTCATCTTCATATACTGCATATTTTACTATTTCTTCTATAATATCTTCAAAATCTGTAACATTATTTATTTCTTCTCCTATTAAATCTACACCAACGATATATGGACTTTTAGCTAATGCTTTTATTACAGCAGGACTTTCTCTTAATTGCTCTTCTGTAAATAATGTTCTACTTACTGCAGCTAAATATCTAATTTTAACCCCTGTTTCTTCTTCTATTTTAGGCATTATTTCATGCATTTGTGCAATATGTTCAATTCCCATTGCTTGCTTTTTAGTTAAAGAAGAATTTGCAATTTCTACATACTCAATTCCTTGTTTTTGATATTCTCTTGCTATCCACAAAAGCTTATCTTGATAAAATGTGTTATTTTTGTATATACTTCCTTCTTTTGCATCTTCTAACATTTTTGTTAAAGCATTTTTTACATCTAAATCTTGTATTTTATTTACCATTTCTTGGGTTATATTAAGTTGCTCTTTTTCTTCTACAGTAGTTCCCCTAATTATTGCATATCTATATAAAAGAACTTTTTCTAGATTTGTAAAAACAGCTTGACCATCTTTCATTAAAACTAAGCTATTTCTTATTTTTACTATATTTTCTTCTGCATTTTCTATATTGTTTAGTATTAAATCTGCCATATTTATGAAAGTTTCATCATCTATTTTTCTATCTAATTTTTTATCTTTAAGTTCAGAATTTTTGTATTTCTTCTCAATTTGATGTCTTTTAATGTAAATCTCTTTTTCTTGCTTTTGATTTAGTTTTATTCCCAATTTTTTTATATAATATAAAGAATATCCTATTTGATGCTTTATTCCTAATGCTATTAATAAATCTGGCTGAAGTATTTGGTTTAAATGTGTGTGCAAATCTGTTCTAAATTTTGATTTTTTTAATATATAAGATTTTACAATTGTTTTTTCTATTGGCAAACTATAATCTTTAGTTTGAGCCATTAATAACTTTATTATTGCTGGAATCTTTGCTTTTCTTTCTATTCTTCCATCTGGGTATATGTTTGCAATTTTTATTCCACCAAGCCTGAAAATATATACTTCTTCTCCATCATCATTTATACATGCTTGCAATACATCTGATATTATTTTCATGTCTTTTTCGTCTTTTTTTATTTCTACATTTGCAACTTTTGCTAAATTTGTTATTAAATTTCCCGTATGATGATTTGGTGTTTCTAATACATATATTAGCTCATCTGGTACAGTTGATTTGTATAAATTTACAACAATGTCTTTTTCTTTGTCTAAATAAAATTTAGTAAAAAAGTTTTCTAAAACCATTTTTTATTTCTTTCCTTTCTCTAAAATATAAATTAGTTTGTTTTATTTTTCTACTTTCCTCTATTTTTATTTATTGTTTTTTAATTTATTATTATACTACATATTTTTTGATTTTTCAAGACATTTTATGTAAATTATAAACTTCGACGTAAAATTTCGTTACAGAATAATTTTTTTACATCTAATTTATTATAACAATTCATTTTCATGTATTCCATAAATGAGCAATCAAAATAAAATAACTGTGCAATTCAAAAATTTTATTTTTGAATTTACACAGTTAAATTTTTGCACTTATAACGGTACTTTACTATTGTATGTGTATTAAAAATATATATGTTAATACTCCTATAGATATCCCACTAGTTAATTATGTTAAGTTACTATCAATTATCGATAATCTCCCATACATGTCCACGTAGCTTCATATGGACATTAGATATAGAAACTACGGGACGGACCCCTTCCGCTGGGTGATCGCTGTTATAGATGCTACCGTCATAGTTCACAAGGCACACGCCGCTGTTAATGTTGCTTGTATACGCAGAGGCCAACCAGTAGTATCCTGTCGTATGTTTATCTGGGGTGTAATTTTGTAATGTAAATAATCCTGGTCTTTTATCTGAATCTGATGTTATAGTACCTGTTTCTGTATCTTTAGTATTTGAACCTTTTATATCTCCTAAATGTACTGACCTTATTCCATCTATTTTTCCACTTGCTATGTTTGCCTCAAATAATTCTTCTCCTGTTGGCTCTTCACTTGCTACTGCTACCTTTCCATCTGTTACTATATTTATAAATCCTCCATAATTATATGTGCTACTATCTGCAAAGGCATTCCCTGTACCTGTTACCTTAAATACTATATTTTTAAAGTTATTTAATAATCCTGCTGCTGCATATACATTGTAATTATCCTTATTACTGCTGTCTCCAAAATACTCAGTTGCAAATTCTTCTCTTTGTTCCTGATTTCCTGCCCATTTTCCTTTTGTTACATTACTTAATTCATTTTCTATTTCAAAATTTTTTACGTCCCTGTAATAATAATACAATTTTGCTGGAATTCCCGTACTTATTATATCTACCTTTCCCCTGTATTCTCCTGCTTCTTCATAACTTGATAAATTCGTTATTGCTCTCCATCCTGTATTCTTTGTATATTCTGTTCCTGTATATACATCTGTATATCCTACATCATATTGTACGTAACTATTATCTATATATGGAGATTCTACTGTTATTGTACACATAGCTTCGGTTTGTGATGATTTAGCTTTAACTTTTGCTACTCCTGCTCCTTGTGCTACTACTGTACATATCTTTTTTCCATCTCCACTTGGCGTTATTGTAAGACTTGTTTCTCCACTTGTTTTTTCCCAATCCCATGTCAAGTCTTCTGTTCCTTCTACAGTTGCTGTTATTTTCAATTCGTCTCCTTCATTTATTGTTTTTGTTGTTGGGTCTAATGTTATACTTGTTACTGCTTCTACTTCTTTTACTGTTACATTACATTCTGCTGTTCTTCCTGAACATGTTGCTGTAACTTTTGCTGTTCCGGCTTTTTTTGCAGTTATTGTTGCACTTGCTCCTTCTGTTGGCGATACATCTATTACATCTTGTCCTTCTGTACTCCATGTTATATTTCCTGTTATTCCTATTAACGTTGCTGTTAATGTTTCTTTTCCATATTCTGTACTTCCATTATGCGTTAGTATTTGCAATTCTAAATTACTCTTACTTAATGCTATTCCATCTATTGCTGTTACTTTTCCATTTTCATCTATTTGGAATACATATCCATCTAACTCCACTATTGCTGGTAACTCATTTATTGGGTTTTCTGTTAAACTTCGTCCTTCATGGGTTAACCCTGGAATATGTGCTGCTAGATTTTTATTTAGTCCTTCCGCAGTTAAATCATGATATTCTAGCATAGTTTCTGCTATTTCTAATTCTATTCTTTCTTTTGCATCTGCTTGATTTGTTTTTCTTGCTGCTTCTCTTGCGTTTGTTAATATTCCTCCCTCTCCTACTAGCATTTGTATTGAAACTCCTGCTAATATTAATAATACTATTATTGTTACTACTAACGCAATTAAGGTTATACCCTTATTTTGTTCTAATTTTATAGGTATTATATTTTTCTTTTCTCCATTTACTTTCATTTTTTCTTTTATTTTCATTAATTTTCCTCTCTTTCTTTTTTTTCTATTATCTTCTTATCAATTTAACCTAAAACAAATTAATTTTTTAACACCACAAATAGACGGACTTAACTTGTATTAAATATCTCTTGTTGCATTTGATATTTACAAGTACTTCCGTCTATTTTTTATAATATTCTCATTTTCTTTTTTATCTATTTGGTAAACATAAAGTGTGTGTGTGTGTGTGTGGTCGAGTAGACAAATTCCATGTTGAATAAGGAGTCTCTCTC
>CANRQH010000066.1 GCA_947632745.1 uncultured Clostridia bacterium
ATTTTGTAGTTTGTCGGAAAAAGTCAATGAAATTTATTTGAAATATTATTGACATATTTTTGAAATAATGGTAAAATTTACCAAGATGAAAGGATGATGATTAATGATTACAAAAGAGCAGAAAACTGGGAAATATTGTTGCTTTTATGTTAGTGATTTTCATTTAGAAATGATATTATTACCTTATATAAAAAACAATATTGACAAATGTAAAATTGTAATATTTACAGAGAATAATTTAAAAGACAGTGTTAGATTATTATTAGAAAGAACAAATTTTAATAATGAAGATAAAAATAAAATATTAAGTTTAAATTGGAATAATAAAGTTACAGAAGAAATAACTTGTGAAAAACTTGAAAAATCAATAGTTATAATAAATGGAGGTATAGAGTACATAGAAAAAATTAATAAAAATGTAAAAAAATTAAATTTAAAATACATAAAAATAATAGATTGTTATAATATTAGCAAGAATAACTTAGAATTAGCAAAATTGCAAGAAAAATATGACAAAATTTTAAATACAAAAAGTATGGAAAGTTAAAAAATTAGAAAAAAGTATTGATAAAATTAAAAAAAAGGTGTATAGTTGATTAGATATTATTAATTTTTATATTATAGGTTATATTCAAGCATAATAGAGAGAGGAGAAATAATATGGAATATAATATAGAAGAAATAAAACACAAACTAAAAAAATATGGCCAAGAACACCTTTTAAATTTTTATGATTCATTAGATGAAAAAAAACAAGAAAAATTGTTAGAACAACTTGATAGAATTGATTATGAACTTATAAACAGTTTATATGAAAAAACTAAAAAAGGCATGAAGTATGAAGAATCTAAGATAGAACCAATTGATTTTATTGACAAATACAAATTAAATGAAGAATATAAGTATTATGAAGAAATAGGAAAAAAAGCAATAAAAGAAGGAAAATTGGCAGCAGTTACCATGGCAGGTGGACAGGGAACAAGACTTGGACACAATGGTCCTAAAGGAACTTATGATATAGGATTAGAATCTCATAAATCTTTATTTGAACTTTTATGTGATTATTTAAAAGAAGAATCAAAAAAATACGATGTTCAAATACCATGGTTTATTATGACAAGTAGAGAAAATAACCTTGACACCATAGAATTTTTCAAGAAAAATAAATATTTTGGATATGAAAAAAATATTTATTTTTTCATTCAAGGAGAACTTCCAATGATAGACACAGAAGGTAAAATTTTAATAGGTGAAGATGGATTAGTAAAAGAAGCAGCAGATGGACATGGTGGAGTTTACGAATCATTGCTAAAAAGTGGCATGGTTGAAAAAATGAAAGAATTAGGAGTAGAATGGGTTTTCATAGGAGGAGTAGATAACTGTTTAGTAAAAATGGTAGACCCTGTTCTTATGGGAATTGCAATAGACAAAAAAGTTACTGCAGCTGGAAAATCAGTAGTTAAAGCAAATCCACATGAAAAAGTAGGAGCATTTTGCAAAAAAAATGGTAAACCAAGTGTTATAGAATATTCTGAAATAACAGACGAAATGGCAGAAGCAACTGACAAAAATGGAAATTTATTATATGGTGAATCTCATATATTATGCAATTTATTTAATATATCTGCAATAGAAAGAATGGGAAAAGAGCCTCTTCCATACCATTCAGCTTTTAAAAAGGCAACTTATATAGATAAAGATGGAAATGTTGTTGTTCCAGATAGCCCAAATGCATATAAATTTGAAGCATTTTTATTTGATGCATTTGGTGAAGTTGATGATATGGCTATACTTAGAGTAAAAAGGGAAGAAGAGTTTGCACCAGTAAAAAATGCGAGCCGGTGTAGATAGCCCAGAAACAGCAAGAGAACTATATAAAAAATTTTATAAATTAAATTAAAAACAAAAACCCAAGTTATTTAAACAATAATTTGGGCTTTTTCTTGATAATTTTTTTTTATTAAAGTATAATAAGTTTATAAAAAAGGAGGAGATGAAAATGAATTATTTAGAGGAGTATAAAAAATGGTGTGAAAGCGATGCTTTTGATAATGAAACAAAAGAAGAGCTTTTAAAAATTAAAGATAATGAAAAAGAAATTGAAGATAGATTCTACAAAGAGTTAGAATTTGGAACTGCAGGATTAAGAGGAATAATAGGAAGCGGAACAAATAGAATGAACAAATATGTTGTTGGAAAAGCAACACAAGGTTTGGCAAATTATATATTAAAACAAGGTGTTCAAGACAAAGGAGTAGCAATAAGCTATGATTCAAGACGTATGTCACCAGAATTTAGTAAACAAACAGCATTAGTTTTAAATGCAAATGGAATAAAAACATATATATTTGACCATTTAAGACCAGTTCCTGAACTTTCTTTTGCTGTAAGAGAACTTGGTTGTACTGCAGGAGTTATGATAACAGCAAGCCATAATAAACCAGAGTATAATGGATATAAAGTATATTGGGATGATGGTTCACAAATAATAAGTCCAGTGGATAAAGATATAATGAATGAAGTTAAAGCTATTACAGATTATAAATCTATTAAAGAAATTTCTGAGGAAGAAGCCAAAAGTAGAGGACTATATAATGTAATAGGAAAAGAAATAGATGATAAATATATAAATATATTAAAATCTAATGTACTAAATCCTGAAATCGTTAGGGAAGAAGGAAAAAGCTTAAAGGTAGTTTATACGCCTCTTCATGGAGCAGGGAATGAAATGGTACAAAGAATTTTAAGTGAAATTGGTATGCAAAATGTATATGTTGTGCCAGAACAAGAAAAACCAAATGGTGAATTTCCAACTGTAGATTACCCTAACCCAGAAGCAAAAGAAGCATTTAAGATGGCTTTAGATTTAGCCAAAAAAGTAAATGCAGATATAGTCTTAGCAAATGACCCAGATGCAGACAGACTTGGAATATATGCAAAAGATAGTAAAACCAATGAATACATGGATTATACAGGAAATATGTCAGCTTTACTTATTGCAGAATACAGAATTTCACAAATGAAAGAAAAAAATATTTTACCTGAAAACGGAATGTTCGTTTCAACTGTAGTTTCATCAAACTTAGCAAAAGCTATTGCTAAAGAATACAATTTAGATTTTAGAGAAGTGTTAACAGGATTCAAAAACATTGGTGAACAAATAAAAATAGAGGAGCAAAAAGAAAACGGAAAAAAATATGTATTCGGATTTGAAGAAAGCTATGGTTGCTTAATTGCAGATTATGCAAGAGATAAAGATGGAATCTCAGCTGTAATGAGCCTTTGCGAAGCGGCATGCTACTATAAACATCAAGGAATTACTCTATGGGATCAAATGATAAATATTTATGAAAAATATGGATATTACCAAGAAGGACAAGTTTCAATAGTATTAGAAGGTTCAGAAGGTGCACAAAAAATAAATTTAATGATGGAGCATATGAGACAAAATCTGCCTGAAACTATAGGGAAATATAAGGTTCAAGAATTCAAAGATATAAAACTTGATGTTGTAAAAAATATGCTAACAGGTGAAACTTCTAGAACGGGATTACCTACATCAAATGTTTTATATTACTCACTTGAAAATGATGCATGGTGTTGTGTAAGACCATCTGGAACAGAGCCAAAAATTAAGCTTTACATGGGTGTAAAAGCAAATACTATGGAAAAAGCTAAAGCAGATTTAGAAGAATTAAAACAAGCTATGAAAAAATTAGTTGTGTAGATTTTAATTATATAGAATAAAAGTAAAAAAGAGGTCTGTAATTTAGTATTCAACACAGCGAATACTTTTTAAGACCCCTTTTTATTTATTGACATTTTTGCCTTATGTTGCTATAATATATCTACGATGTTCCTATAGCTCAGCAGGATAGAGCAGTCGCCTCCTAAGCGACCGATTGTGGTTCGAGTCCGCATAGGAACACCATTAAATTTAAGGAGTACTAAATTTGCAAGAAAAAGAAAAATATATGAAAGAAGCTATAAAAGAAGCCAAAAAAGCATACGAAAAATTAGAAGTTCCAGTTGGAGCAGTTATAGTAAAGAACGGAAAAATTATAGCCAGAGCATATAACCAAAAGGAAACAAAATTTGATACAACAAAACATGCAGAAATTTTAGCAATACAAAAAGCAAGCAAAAAGCTAAATTCGTGGAGATTAATTGACTGTGACATGTATGTAACATTAGAGCCATGCCCTATGTGTGCAGGAGCAATAATTAATTCTAGGATAAGAAAAGTATATATAGGAGCAGTAGACGAAAAGACTGGTGCCGTAGGTTCTAAGCTTAATTTGTTTACAGATTACAAATTTAATCATGATGTTTTATATGAAAAAGGAATATTAGCAGACAAATGTAAAGAATTATTACAAGAATTTTTTATAAAACTTAGAGAAGCAAAAGTCAAAGAAAAAGAGGTGGAAAATGGCAAAACAAAGATTTAGTAGAAAGATTTTACACATTTGTATTATAGCTGTAATAATTGTGGCAATTGGTTTTGTTGCAATGATGTTTATCCTAAATTATGATGTAAAAGGTGAAACAAACATGCCATTTAAGATTTCAAAAATTTCTATAATATCCTCAACTGATGGACAAAATGTGGAAAGTTCAGAATATAAATGGAATAAAAACATAATGGTAAATAATGATATATACATTTATGTGGAAAAAAATAATGAATATACAAAACAAGAAACGATTTCCTCTGTTAAGATTGATAATTTTAATATAATAGAAAGTCCTACAGTAGGAGAAGTAAAAATTTACAAGCAATCTGAAAAAGACAATTTAATATTTGAGAACGTAGATGAAAATATAGTAGAAAAATTAGAATTTGTAGGGTCTAATACTACAGATACAAAAAATTTACAAATATCAAATCAAGGTGGAGTGCTTAATTTTAGATGTGCTATAAATAATATAGGTACATATGTATCAAATGATGTAACAGAAATAATAAATCATGATGAATTATTAAAAAAAGCAAATATAGATGAAACAACTATTAAAGCAGAGATTTCATTTGATATAACAATTACTTTAGATTCTGGAAAAGTATTTAAAGCAGAAGGTGTAGCGATAAATGTTCCAAATGATACTATTGTACAAAATGGTACTGTTGGAAAAGAGTATGTGGATTTAGAAAATATTGTGTTTAAGAGAATAGAAAATTAATTAAAGTATGTAAAGATATAGAATTATTATTTCAAGAAACCTTGTAGAAAGGTTTCTTTTTTTGGAATTTTGTGATAAAAAAATATAAATTTAATGGAATTTTGTGATAAAATAGCTTAAAAACGATGGATTTTTGTGATAAAACTATTGAATTTTTACAGAATTTTGTGATATAATATAAATGGAAGGGGAAATAATATGGAATTATTAAAAAGAAAAATAGATTTTTATTTAATAGAGTGGAAAAAAAATCCTGAAAGAAAACCATTAATTGTAAAGGGAGCAAGACAAATTGGTAAAACAGAATCAATTAGAAATTTTGCAAAAAACAATTATAAAAATGTAGTCTATATAAATTTTGCACTCCAAAAACAATATAAAGATATATTTGATGACGGATTTGATGTAGATAATATAATAAAAAATATTTCATTAAGAAATCCAGAATTGCAATTTATTCCAAAAGAAACGCTTATATTTTTCGATGAATTACAAGACTGTATAAATTGTGCAACATCACTAAAATCATTTAGAGAAGATGGAAGATATGATGTAATTTGTTCGGGTTCTTTAATGGGAATTAACTATAAAGAAATAGAATCTAATAGTGTAGGAAATAAAGAAGATTATGAAATGCATTCAATGGATTTTGAAGAATTCCTTTGGGCTAAGGGATATAAAGAAGAACAAATAGAAAATTTATTTAAACATATGAAATTACTAAAACCATTTTCTAATACAGAGCTTTCTGTGATGATAGAAAACTTTAAAGAATATATGGTAATTCGGAGGAATGCCTGAAATTGTTAACACTTTTGTAAAAAACAAAAATTATAGTGGCACTCTAAAAATGCAAAAACAAATACTTGCAGACTATAAGGAAGATATAACAAAATATGCAGAGGGGTTAGATCAAACCCGAATCCTTAATGTATATAAAAAAATACCTGCATTTTTAGGTAATGAAAATAAAAAATTTCAAATTTCAAAAGTTGAGTTAGGTGCAAGAAACCGTGAATATATTGGAACAGTGGACTGGTTAAATAATGCTGGGATAATAAATGTGTGTTATTGTTTAGAACAACTAGAACTTCCTTTAAAAGGAAATTATAATCCAGATAATTACAGAATTTATTTTAGGGATACTGGACTATTAATAGGTTCTTTAGATGAAGAAGCACAAGAAGATTTAAGAAATAACAAAAATTTTAATACTTACAAAGGTGCAATTTATGAAAATATAGTGGGTGATATGCTTGTAAAAGCAGGATATGATTTATATTTTTATAAAAATGAAAAAGGAACAATTGAAATGGATTACTTTGTAAGAGATAAAAATTCATTAATACCAATAGAAGTGAAGGCAATAGACGGAGCTACTCCATCATTAAATAATTTAATAGATAATAAAAAATATAAAGATATAAAATATGGCATAAAGCTATGTTCACAAAACATAGGATTTAATGGTAAATTTTATACATTTCCATATTTTCTAACATTTTTATTAAAGAGATATTTAAAGGAAAAATAAAAAATGAGAAAAAAGAAATGCTATAGAAAATTTACCAAACTACTTGCCAAAAAGCAAAATAAGTTATATAATCTAAAATGGTATGAGATTTAAATTCTTGTATGGAGGGCAAACCAATAAAAGCCTACGAACCTTGTCAGATCCGGGAGGAAGCAGCAATAAGTAGATACTTTTATGTGGAGTGCTTTCCATAGAAGAATTTAGTTTCACACCATTTTTAAAATTTAAGGAGGTGTAAAAATTGGGGTATACAGCTCTTTATAGAAAATTCAGACCTACA
>CANRQH010000067.1 GCA_947632745.1 uncultured Clostridia bacterium
TTAATAATATAATTATTAAAATTTAATGTTGTTATTTCATATTCACTATGAAATACTATATGAAAAGATATAATTAACATCATTGCTACTATTCTTAATAATTCAAAATTTGATTTTCTTTCTTTCATTTTTTTCTCCTATTTTTTCAATATTTTTTTACACTATATAGTTTCCTTTATGTAATTTTTACTTTCTTATAAATTTTTATTGCTCCAATTACAATGCTAATCCCAAAAATAACCCCAAAAGTATCAATAAAAACATCACTTACCATAGGGCCTCTGCCTGGCACAAAGCTTTGATGAATTTCATCTGAAATTGCATATAAGACACCTATGCTTAAGCTTATTCCTATTCTTTTTGTTTGTTTTATTTTATATGTACTCATAAGGCTCATTGCTAATATACCAACTAATGTATAAAGTGAAAAGTGTGCTAATTTTCTTATTACATGTTCTATTTTCTCTAGAACTTTTTCCTTTTTACTTGGTTCTAATTTTTGTATCGATTCTATATTTTTCGTTACATTTTCTGTAATTTGTCTACTTAAACTACTAGACTGTTCTGCATTTTGATTTGAAAAACCAAATATAAATGCAAACAACGTTATAAGCATTGCAATGAGTACAACTCTTAATATATTTATTTTCAATTTTTTCTTGTCTCCTTATTGTTTTAATTATATGATAAGTAGTCTTTTATTTATTCTAACAACTTAAACTAAAAATTTCAGTGTATAAAATCTAATTTTTCACACAGTTCAACATTATATCAATTTTAATTCTAAAATACAAGTAAAATATAACAATTTTTCTATTTTTTGACTTTGAATTCTTTCTTTTTTTATGTTAACATAATTATGAAAGTTTTATTTTGCATACAAAATTCAAAATAATAAAATTTTATATAACCTTATAGGTAGGTTATGAAAGGAATGAATTTTTTATGGTAAATTTCAAAAAAGAATTTGAGAATTTTGATAAAACAGATTTAAAAATTATGAGTACAGGAATTAAAATATGTTTTGTAATTTTACTATTTTCAATATTTTTATTAAGTGTATATATGTGCTCGCATAAACTTTTTCTATACAATTTAGGAATTTCCATTTTAAAATTAAGTACATATTTTATAGTTGAATTTGTAGTTTGTGGAGTTGTTGTAGATAAAATAAAAAAACAGATTGAATAAATTTAAAAGCGAAAAAGAGTAGGTTTAAACTCTTCCCTATATGGTAAGCGCTTTTCTACTCTTTTTCATAAGCTTTATATTCCCTCTTTATTAAAAATAAAGATGTGGGCAAATTTAAATATAATTATTAGATAGCATAAACAGCTCCTAGTGCAATGCATAATATTACAAGGATTATTCCTAAAATAACTGTCCATTTTTTTTGTTTTCCTTCTCTAGTATTTGCTTTATTTTTTTCAAAGAAGTTACTTGTTGAATTTCCAGTTATTGTTGCAGATAATCCTGCATCTTCTTTAGATTGTATCATTGCAAGGATTATTAAAGCTAAACATACTATAAAATAAATTACAATCAATATACCTTTTACTATTTGCATTTATTCTTCCTCCTTGATGGATTTATTGTTCATTTTTATCTTTTTTAACCACTATTTGTTTTCCATCATAATATCCGCAATTTGAGCATAATGTGTGTGGTAATACTGGTTCTCCACAGTTTAAACATTTTGTGAATTTTGGTGTTTCAACTTTCCATGTTGATCTTTTGCTGTGAGTTCTTGCTTTTGACCATCTTCTTTTTGGTTGTGCCATTTATATTCCCTCCTCTTGTTTATCTGATATGTTTTATATCAATATTTTAATTACTTTTTTATATTCATACTTTACGATTATACATTTTTTTTTTGAATTTGTCAACCACAAACTGGTAATTTTCAATAAAAATTTAAGTATAATAGTTTAATTACTATTTCTTCGTTTTCTTCAAACCGCTTTTGTTTTCTTTTTCTAACTGTTTTAGGCTCTTTTTAGGTGTTGGTAAATCTTCTGGCATAGTTCCTCCAAGGTCTTTTATGGTATTTCTTATTTTAGCCCCAACTTCATAATGTGCTTTATTTGCTTCTTTTTCACTTTGAATGTTATCTTTCTTTAATTTTTATTCAGTTTGAGATATTCTAAATAGATTTGCAATAAGTTCATCGCTTCCCATATTATCTAAAATATCTTCTCTATATCTTAGACCTTTCCTTTTTGCAATATCATCAGCTGTTTCTCCATTATATAAACCTGACAACTTCCTGACATCAGGAAAATGTTCAAATACACTAATGCCACTATTTTCACAAGAGATTTTAGCTTTATCAATTATTTTTTCAAAATTTTGTATCAAAACTGGTAATTTTCAATACAAATATGAAACTTTTTTACTATTTTCACATATACTAAGTTTGAAAAGATTTTTAATTTGTAGCTAAAATTAAAGTTTTTATATAATTTTTCTTTTTAAAGAAAGGTGGTTAAGTTATGTGTGGAATTGTTGGTTTTGCAAACTTTAGAAAAGAATTGCCAAACAAAAAAGACGTAATAAATGATATGGTTCAAACTCTATCAAATCGTGGACCTGATGAAGAAGGAATTTACTTAAATAAAAATGTTGCACTTGGTCACAAAAGACTAATTGTTATTGACCCTGAGGGCGGAAAACAACCCATGATAGAAAAATATTCTTTAGGTGAATATGTAATGGTTTATAATGGTCAAATATACAATACAAAAGAGCTTGCAGAGGTTCTAACAGAAAACCGGATTTTCTTTTTATGGACATTCAGATACAGAAGTTCTTTTAAAAAGTTACATACATTTTGGAAAAGATGTTGTTAAATATTTAAATGGTATTTTCGCTTTTGCAATTTGGAACACTAAGACTCAGGAGATTTTTTTAGCAAGAGACCATTTTGGTGTTAAACCTTTATTTTATACAGAATTTGATGGCGGACTTCTTTTTGCTTCTGAATTAAAAGCTTTATTTAAATATCCTAATCTTGAAAAAATAATTGATTCACAAGGAATTTCTGAACTTTTTGGTATTGGACCTAGCCATACTCCAGGGCTTTTTGTTTACAAAAATATATATGAAATAAAACCTGCACATTTTGCAGTATATAACTCTTCTGGTCTTCATATTGAAAGGTATTGGAAGCTAGAAAGCAAGCCTCATTTAGAAGATTTTGAAGAAACATGTTCACATCTTAAATTTTTAGTTGAAGATGCAATTTCAAGGCAACTTGTTTCTGATATGCCTCTTTGTACGTTTTTGTCTGGAGGACTTGATTCAAGTATAATTACAAAATTCACTTCTGATTTCTTAAAAGAAGAAGGTCTTCCTCCACTAGACACTTATTCTGTGGATTATGTAGATAATGACAAAAATTTTGTTAAGTCAGATTTTCAACCAAATTCAGATAACTACTACATTGAGCTTATGAATAATTGTACTTACAGCAAACATCATAAAGTAGTTTTGGATACTCCAGAGCTTGCAAAGGCTTTGGAAAATGCAATGATAGCAAGAGATGTGCCTGGTATGGCTGATGTTGATTCTTCTTTATATTTATTTTGCAAAGAAGTAAAAAAAGAGAAAACCGTTACCTTAATGGGAGAATGTGCTGATGAAATATTTGGTGGCTACCCATGGTTTTTCCGTGAAGATGCCTTAAGTTCCGGAACTTTTCCTTGGTCTATTGCAATTTCTGAAAGACAACATCTTTTAAATCCTGATATTGCAAATAAAGTAAATTTGAAAGATTATATTGATTTTAGATATAATGAAAGTTTGTCTAATGTTGAAATTCTAGATAATGATTCATTTGATACTGCCGAAAAACGTAAAATTTCTTATCTTACTATGAGCTGGTTTATGCAGACCCTTTTAGATAGGGCTGACCGTATGGGTATGGCAAGTGGTTTAGAGGTTCGTGTACCTTTTTGCGATTACCGTTTAGCTCAGTATATGTATAATGTTCCTTGGGAAATGAAAGCCTACAAAGGTCGTGAAAAAGGCTTACTTAGATACATTATGAAAGATGTTTTGCCAGAAGAAATTGTAGATAGAAAGAAGTCCCCTTACCCTAAAACTCATAACCCAACATACTTAAGGGCTGTTAAACAAATGCTTACTGATATTATGAAAGATAGTAATGCTCCTATTAATTTCTTGCTTAACAGAGATTATATTTTGGATATTTTAAATACCGATGGCTCTGCTTTTACTAGACCTTGGTTTGGTCAATTGATGACACGGTCCACAACTTATGGCTTACCTTTGCCAAGTTAATATGTGGCTTGAAATGTATCAGCCTAAAATTGAAATATAAAACAACAAACTTGAGGTCGCAATTTGCGACCTCATTTTAATTAACTTTAAGAGTAAACACAAAACTTGAGGTTGCAAATTGCAACCTCAAGTTTTATTAGTTTGAATATACAACCTCTCCATATTCTAAAATATCATCTAAAAATCCACTTGTATCTTCTCCATCAATCAATAATATAGGTTCAATATCTGTTGATATATTTCTTCTTAATTTAAATAATTTTGCCATATCATCAATTATATCTTTTGATATACTGCTCCTTGGTACTACTACTGCAACATCTATGTCACTATCTTTTCTTGCATTTCCTCTTGCATAAGAACCATACAAAATTATTTTGTTTACAATCATATTTGCAACTACTAATTTACTATATTCTTTTACTAGTTGTCTAACTTTTTCTTTATCCATAATATAAATTCCTCCGTTTCCTTTATAATTTTTTTACATCTGTCATTGCTTAATGCTTCATATAATTCTTGTTTCTGAGTAGGATATCTTGCCTCTATGTTTAAAGGTGATACAATATCTAAAAAGTCTTTTTGTCCTTCACTCATTAAATTATATAAATTGCCTTCTTCAGCTAATCTTATTAGTTTATGGGTATATGGTGGTTGTTTTCCATTTGTTTTCACATAATATGCTTTAAATATTTTTTCTATTGCTTGATTACACATAAATCCTACATATAAATATCTTTTACTTTTTAACATTGCTTTTGCTGTTTCTAAATCATAATCAGCTATTTCTACCCAATATTCTATTTTATCAAAATCTCCTATTTTAATCTCCCCCATTCTAAATTTATACTATAAACATAATTACGCAACTTTTACAGTATTCTTCATATAAATCATGTCTATTATATTTACACATATAGTATAACACATATTTTATTTTTTTTCTATACATATTAAAAATAATTCTGTCCTGTAAATTTATATTTATAGATAATTACATTTTATAATAGAAATGTGTCAACCTTTTTGTAAAATTTGTTAATTTTATTAAAATTCGTGATTTGCCAAGTAAATATGTGGCTTGAGATGTATCAGCCTAAAATTGAGATATAATTTTTAATTGATAAACTTCAACTAGTAAAAAATCCTTACTAGTTGAAGTTTTCGACATTAACTTTAAAGGTAAACACCAAACTTGAAGTCACAATTTGTGATTTCAAGTTTTATTATTTATTTTGAGGTGACAAATTGGCACCTCAAGTTTTCATCTTTTGAACTGGTCACAAATTGTGACCACATATTTTCTTGTTATCCTCTACCGTTTTTGTTTAAGGTTGCAATTTGCAACCTCAAACATTTATATTATGTTTTTTAACTTTTCAATATACTCCATATCTTCTATCTTCGATATTGCAAAACACTTCTTTCCTAAATCTTTTAAAAATGCTCCAATATGATATAAATCTTTATTATCTATTACCATAAATCTATCATGAAACTTAATTGCAATTTCATTTTTTAGTAATCCTGAAAGCATTGCTATCCCTTGCTCTGTAAATACATATGGCATATACTTTCTATGCTGTCCTCTACCATTTTTGTTTAAGATCACAATTTGTGATCTTAAACATTCTTCCTCTTCGCTTGTTAATTGGAAACAAAAATCACTTGGAAATCTTTCTATGTTTCTCTTAACAGCTTGATTTATAATTCTTGTTTCGCAATTATACAGCATTGCCACATCACTATCTAACATTACTTGCTTTCCTCTTACAGTATAAATTAAATTTTTGATATTTTCTGTTTCATAATTTACTACATTTAATTCTTCGTTTATTGGGGCGATATTATTTTCTTTTTCCATTATTATCACATCCTCTCGTTGTTTTATAATTATAGAACATATGTTTTTATTTGTCAATAGATAATTACATTTTATTTTTATATTTTTAATATGTGGATAAAAATATTAACTTAAAATATAAGGTACAAAATTAAAGGTCGCTAAAAAAGCGACCTTTAATTTTATAACATCTTTTTCATTTCTTCTTCAATTAATTCTGAAGGGAAAAATGGTGATACGACATGATTTTCTCTTGCATTATTTCTTAAATTTTCTTTCTGCTTTTCATATCTATACTTTATTTCTCCAACAATAATAATTAATGTTATTTCAGAAATTACTAATATAATAAGTAGTTTCATAAATTTCCTCCTTGCCATTAGGCTTTCTAATACATAATTAACGGGTTGCATCTATATAAAACTGTCTAATTATATTAGAACAGGATTTTCTGTATTTTATATTCATATCTTAACATAATTTTCTATTTGTTTCAAGCAAATGTATTTATTTTCTTTACTTCCATTAATTAATACAAATTTTTTCATTTCTACAAAAGCATCCATAATGTTAATACTTACTTGAATAGCAATTTCATTTTTTAATAATCCTAAAAGCATTGCTATTCCTTGCTCTGTAAATACATATGGTAAATATCTTCTTCCTCCATAAATTATAATGATACAACATAGCAATATCACTATCTAGCATTTAACTATTTTTAAAATTATTTTTTATGTATAATTCTACAAGTTGTATCATTTCCTTTGCAGTATCTATTTGCTCTTGTGTATTTT
>CANRQH010000068.1 GCA_947632745.1 uncultured Clostridia bacterium
ATGTAATTGAAAAAGCGGAAATAAATAAAAATTCTAAAATTGAAAAAGAAATAGAAAGAACAGGAGTAGTAGTATATCAAAAGTTAAAATAGTGTAAATTTAATAATTGATATTTAACAAAAAATTCATTATATATGCAATAAAACAGTTCACTAATTTACAATAAAAAAATTAAGAATAAATCGTAATAAAGATTAGTAAAAGAGGGAATAAAAATGGATGAAAAAAGATGTATATTATGTAATAAACCATATAATTATAAATATGAAATGTTTGGAAGAGGATGTTTAGATAATTTATATGATTTATTGGGATTTTCAAAATCACCTAGAATAATTTGGAATAAAGAATTAAATTTATGTACAAAAATAGCATGGAAAAATCATAAATTTTTTCTTAATAAAAAGAAAAAGTATGCTCTAGCACAGAAATATATAGCTTTAACTTATCTAAATATGATGAATTATGAAGCTCTAAACGATATAAAAGAACAAATTTCGAATGATATAAAAAAGATTAAAGTATTTTCCGAAAACATAGTAGAAACAGTTTCTTTCTCATTAAATGAAATATATAAATTGTATAATTATACACAAAAATTTAATGAAATTTTAAAAGAAGTAAAAAAAGTTATTTGGGAAGAAGTAGATGAAAAGGTTGCAGAAGGTTTTATAAAAAGTTTGAGTTTTATATTTGATGAAACAAAAAAGGCAAATCCAATTTCATATGCTGTGTTTTATTCAATGCAATATACATTTTGGCAAGTTGTAGTTGTTGGAGGAATATTAGCAGATATGAAATTATCTGCTAGATTATTATCTAATTCCTTATCGATATTTGGAAAAGAACCACATGACCTTGTAATTGATGATGAAGAAACTATCACAGATATAAAAACAAGTGAAGAATTTAATAATAAAATAAAAGAACTTATAGAAAAATACTGTAAAGATAAAGATAAATTTGTGGGTAATAGTTTAGATAATGAGGATTGCAAAATTGAATTTAATAATGAAGATTTATTTTTATCCATACATGGTTCGCCAACAAACATAGTTATAGAAAAAAATGAAGATGAAACATGGAATGTAAATATGGAGATAATTGATACTTATGATTTTACAGATTTTAAAAATTTGAAAGAATATATGACATCAAATAATTCGCTACTAATGAGTATATTTTCAAGTATATTAAATAATTTTGGTGTTGCTTCAAGTGAATATGGAGTTATCAAACCATATAAAGTTACGATAAAAGTACAGCAAAATAATTATATAGTAAAATAAAAGGGGAGATTGTATGAAAAATAAAAAGATTATAGTATTAATAACAATAATAATTATTATTATAACTATATCTTTTTTATCTATAGAAACCTCAAAATTATTTTATGCAATAAAGGGTGATATAGATTATCAAAATTTAGGATTACAAATAAAAGATAATAATATAGAATATTGTACAAAATATGGATATGATAGATTTGGAAAATATAAAGTATATAAGATAAAAAATTATTATAGTGATAGTATGGATACTTATAAAATTCAACTAGAAAACAGTAAACTATGGAGTAAGAACAAATTTTATGAATATATAATGAACGAATTTTATGAAATTAATGGTAATGAAACCATCAAAATAGACAGAGATGATTTATATTATTACCATATTAAAGGTGTGTATTCAATATTTGATTTGAAAAATGCAAAATTATATTATTTTGAAAATGGTATTTTTAATAGCCATAAGGATTACAGTGAAATTTTAGGAATAAAAACAAGTAGCTATAAAACAAGAGAGATATATAGTGTAAGAGGTGGTCCACAAAATGATGGTACAGATTATTATACATATGAATTTAATGAAGAACAAGGAAAAGAAATAATAAAAACTTTAGAGAAAAGTCCGAAATGGAGCAAAAACAAGTTAGAAGATGATAGACTAGACGATTTTGAATATAATGAAGAAGTGCTTTCAATAAAAAATGGATACTATCATTATGAAAAAGTGTGTAGAACAAGTGATGAAAATAAAAAATATAATTTTACAGATGAAGAAGCGACTGGGTGGGAGATAGGAGTTTATGATGTAGACAAAAATATTTTATATTACTATTGGACAAGTTATTAAAATAGGCAGGAGCTGGGCTCTTGCTTTTATGTATTTACTTTTTTGAAGATTTATGAAAATACATAAATGAAATATTCTATTACGAAAAAAGTTGGAAATCCAAAAAAATTCGTAATAGAATATTGACTTTATAATAATAACTTTATATAATGTTATTGAAAGAGAGGAAAAAATATGTATATTAAACGAGATGATTATTTGAATAAACTAATAGCAAGGCAAAAAAATGGATTAGTTAAAATTATAACTGGTCTCAGAAGGTCAGGAAAATCATATCTATTGTTTAATATTTTCAAAAAATATTTAATTGAAAAGGGAATAGAAAAATCTCATATTATTTCTATAGCATTAGATGATTTATCAAATGAAAAATTGAGAAATCCATATAATATGTTAGAATTTATAAAAGAAAAAATAGTAGATGATGATTTATATTATATTATGTTAGATGAAGTTCAGTATTTAGAAAGATTTGAAGAAGTTTTAAATAGTTTAATGCATATTGAAAATGTTGATATTTATGTAACAGGAAGTAATTCAAAATTTTTATCTTCTGATGTAATAACAGAATTTAGGGGACGTGGAGATGAAATACATGTTTATCCATTAAGTTTTAGGGAATTTATTTCAGTATATGAGGGCACAAAAGAAGAGGCTTGGGATAAATATTTTACTTATGGAGGTATGCCACTTGTACTATCATATAATACACCACAAGAAAAATCTGAATATTTACAATCTTTATTTGATAAGGTGTATGTTTCAGATATTATTGAAAGACATAAAGTAAGAAATAAAGAAGAATTGGATGAACTTTTAGATATTTTATCATCTTCAATAGGTTCACTTACAAATCCATTAAAATTATCTAAGACATATAAAAGCGAAAAAAACAAAGTTATTAGCGATAAAACAATAAATAATTACATAGGATATTTTGAAGATTCATTTTTAATAAATAAGGCAAAAAGATATAACATAAAAGGAAAAAAATATATAAACTCTCCTTATAAATTTTATTTTGAAGATATTGGTTTAAGAAATGCAAGAATAAACTTTAGACAAACAGAAGAAAACCATATAATGGAAAATATTATATATAATGAACTTAAAGTTCGTGGATATAATGTCGATGTAGGGGTTGTCGAAGTTTTTGATACAGATAGTAATGGAAAAACAATATTTAAAAATTATGAAGTTGACTTTATTGCAACACAAGGAAGTAAAAAGTATTATATTCAGTCAGCATTTAATATGAATAGTGAAGAAAAAGAAAAACAAGAAAAAAAATCACTTATAAATATTGATGATTCATTTAAAAAGATTATTGTTGTAAAAGAAAATATTATGGCAAGAAGGGATGAAAATGGAATTACAACTATTGGAATATATAATTTCCTTTTAGATGAAAAAAGTTTAGAATTATAATTTAAGTAACAAATATGATTAATTTGAATTTTATTACAGACAAAAATATTTTATATTACTATTGGACAAGTTATTAAAATAGGCAGGAGCACAACTCCTGCCTTTATGTATTTACTTTTTGGACAAGCCACTCAAAGTAAACTTATAAAACCAAGAATAATACTTCTGCCATAAATTATAAAAGAGCAAAATCTCTTCTAATAATTAATAATGGTATAGTAACTATTTGTTAGCCATGTTGTTTTCAACTTGTTGGATCATTTTCTTAACCATGTTACCACCGATTCTTCCAGCATCTCTTGAAGATAAATCACCATTGTAACCATCTTTTAAAGTTACACCAACTTCGCTAGCTACTTCATATTTGAATTTATCTAAAGCATCCATAGCTTCTGGAACTAATTTTCTGTTACTGTTATTTGAATTTGCCATTTTATTTCACCTCCTGTTAATATTAACATTTACATTTTTATAGAAAAAATTTTCTTTTTTCTAAAATATAGAATGCTCAGAAATATAAAAAAATAAACAGAAAAATTTTGGAAATTAAAATAAAAAAATTTTTTAAGTTGTAAAAAATCAAAAAAAAGGTTATAATATATGCGAAAAATTAAGAAAGGAACTAGAGAAAAAATGTATAAAATGATTGCTGTTGACCTTGATGGCACAATGCTTAACAGTTATGGCGAAGTCACAGAAAATACAAAAAGAGTAGTAAAACAAACGGAAAAAAAAGGAACAGATGTAGTAATTGCATCAGGAAGAACAATAGATTCAATAAAAGAAATTGCAGAAGATATTGGTACTTCAAATTACATTATAGCTGGAAATGGTGCAGTTTTATATGATATGAAATCAAAAAAAATTTTATACGAAAACTATATACCATTAAATAAAGCATTAGAAATAATTAATATTTGTGAACAAAATAGTATATATTATAATGTTTACACAAATAAATCAATAATAGCAGATAGTTTAAGATATAATGTTTTATACTACTATAAAGAAAATTTAAAAAAAGAAGATTCTAAAAAAACAAGTATTACATTGGTAGATAATATTCCAAATTATATAAAAGAAATGAAAAATGAAAAAATAATGAAAATTATTGTATGTGATATAACAAAATCTGTATTTAATTCGATAATAAAGATGTTTACACCTGTGCAAGATGTAGATGTTTTGGATATTTCACACATGGTAAGAAAAATTATAAGACATGGTTCAACACAAGTTCCAATAGAATATTATTACACTGAAATTTCAATGGAAAATGTAAACAAATGGAATGCAATACAATTTTTAATAAATAAATTAAATATAAAAAAAGAAGAGGTTATAACTATTGGAGATAACATGAATGATAAAGAAATGATTGAACAAGCAGGACTTGGAATTGCAATGGAAAACAGTGTGCCAAAGGTAAAAGAAATGGCAGATTATGTAACAGAAGACAATAATAATGAAGGAGTAGCAAAAGCTATTGAAAAATTTGTGAAATAGCTGTATAATATGTAAATAAAAAAATTAGTTGTGTAAAGCAAACTTTAAAATTTTATAGGAGGTTTTAATATGAATGAAATAATATTTAATGTAGAAGGCATGATGTGTAATGGATGTGAAAACAGAGTACAAAATGCATTACAAACAATAGATGGTGTAGAAAAAGTTGTTGCAAACCATGTAGATGGAACAGTAACAGTTACTTTAAATAGCGATATAGATAAATCTATAATAAAAGATAAATTAGAAGATTTAGGCTATGAAGTAAAAGAATAAAAGTATACTTTTATTTTAAATTTATATATAAAAGTATGCCTTTCTAACTATATTAAGAAAGGGATGTATTTTTATTATGAAAAAAATAATTTTATCTATTGATGGAATGACCTGTTCTGCGTGTTCTAATGGATTAGAGAAATATTTAAATAAACAAAATGGAATAAAAGAGGCAAGTGTTAATTTAGTTATGGCAAATGCCACGATTGAATATGACGAAAAATTATTAAATGTTTCTAATCTAGAAGAATTTGTTAAGCAAGCAGGTTTTAAAAGTTTAGGCGAATTTAAAGAAATAAAAACAGAAAGTAATAATAAAAAAGAAAAAATTAAATTTATAATTTTTACTATTCTAGCAATTGTAACTCTATATATTTCAATGGGACATATGATAAATTTACCAACAATTAATTTTTTAAATCCAGAAACAAATAGCATAAACTATATGGTGGCTTTGTTAGTACTAACACTTGCTTTTCTATGGTATGGATTTGATATATTAAAAAATGGATACATAAATTTAATTCACAAAACACCAAATATGGATACATTAGTTGGAATAGGTGTTATAGCAAGTTTAGGATATAGTATTTATAATATGGCTATGGTCTTACAAAGACATAACATGCATGTTATGAATTTATATTTTGAATCAGCTGCAATAGTCATATATTTTATAAAACTTGGAAGATATCTTGATGGAATAAGTAAAGACAAAACAAAAGAAGCAATACAAAAATTAGTTAAAATCACACCAAATTCGGCAGTAATTAAAGTAGATGGAGTAGAAAAACAAGTAACTTTAGATGAAATAAATAAAGGAGATATTGTAGTATCAAGACCTGGAGAAAAAATTGCAGTTGATGGTGAAATAATACTTGGAAAAGCCCATTTAGATGAATCTTTTATCACTGGAGAAAGTAAGCCTGTTGCAAAAGAAATAGGTGGCACAGTAATTGCAGGAAGTATAAATTATGATGGATATATAGAATATAAGGCTCAAAGAATAGGAAAAGAGTCAACAATATCTGAAATAGTAAGATTAGTTGTTGAAGCGGCAGGTACAAAAGCTCCAATTGCAAAGGTTGCAGACAAGGTTTCAGGTATATTTGTACCAGTTGTTATTTTAATTGCAATAATTACATTTTTTATGTATTTAATTATAGGTCAAGGAGTAGGAGAAGCTTTAACTACATTTGTAACAGTTTTAGTTGTTGCATGTCCATGTAGTTTAGGGTTAGCAACTCCACTTGCAATAGTAATATCTGAGGGACTATGTGCAGGAAAAGGAATACTGGTAAAGAAAAGTGAAATATTAGAAAATGCACAAAAAATAAATACAGTAGTGTTTGATAAAACAGGGACATTAACTTATGGAAAACTAAAAATATCAAAAGTAATAGATTACAATAATACCAAAAATTTATTACAAATAGTAGGAAGCATAGAGGCAAAATCAACACATCCAATAGGAAAAGCTTTTACAGATTATTTAGAAGAAAATAAATTAAAAAAATTAGAAGTTTCAAATTTTGAAAATATAGCAGGGCTTGGAATAAAAGCAAAAGTAGAAGAAAATGAATATCTT
>CANRQH010000069.1 GCA_947632745.1 uncultured Clostridia bacterium
TACTTTTTTAAGTCCTTTTTTGTTTAACGGACTTTTTCCATTATACTATGCTTATTTTTCTTTGTCAATACTTTTTTTAAACTTTTTTGAATTTTTTTTAGACTTTGTAATATTCTGTGGATAACTATTTTTCATTTTTATGGCTGACTAGTAACGAAAAAGTTTTTTGCATTTCAAATATATATTTATATATATTTGTTTTCTTGCTTTTGTTATTATTTTAGACATAAAAAAGTTAGTAATTTGATGCCATATTTTAATGTTTATTTCTATTACTAACATAAAAAATCTTCATGTTTTATGGTTATTTTTTATGTCCTCTTCACATAGTACTTCTTTATAATACCACCTTATTTTTGTTTTGTCAACACTTTTTTTAAGTTTTTTTCAAACCAATTTTATCCACTAATTTGTAAGCTCAAAATTAATAAAATTTGAATAGTGTATTAATTTTCTTTTTCTATTTCTAAATTCTTTTCTTCTTCTTGTTTTTCTTTTGTTTCATCTTTTTTCTCTATTTTTCCATATCCCATATTGGTTGTAATATTAGAGGTATTTTCTAAATGTTCTTTTGCTAAGATTTCTTTTCCGAGTCAACTTTGTTTGCATTTCTTCTTTTTCTTCTATATTAAATGGTATTGATATTTTTGACATTATTGGAATAAATAATGGTTCTTTTTTTATTTTTTCTGATATTTTTTTACTATTTATTTCAACTGCTATATTGGCATATTTTATAGCTATCTCTTTTTCGCCTTTTATTAAATTAATTTTTGCAAGTTCATAATAACTGTCTGCTTGTAGATCTTCATCTTCCAAAGTCTCTTGAAATAATTCTTCTGCCTGGTCTAATTCCTTATATAATAATGCAATTTGAGCCAAACTATATTTAGTATTATAAAACATACTATTAAATTCAGCAGCTTTTTCATAGTATTCTTTTGCACTTTTAAAGTCATTTAACATAGTATAAACTATTCCAAGTTCATAATTTAAATCAAAACTTGTTGGGTCATATTTTAAAGCTTCCATAAGACTATTAACCGCTTCTTTATAATTTTCTTTTTCTATTAATAAATCACCTAAAGTTAATGACGCTTTTGTATAATCTGGCTTTTTATTTAATAAATTAGTTAACATCTCTATCGCTTCATCTTTTTTATCTAGCTCATTTAATAATATTGATACTTTATAATAAGAATCATAATCTTTTTTATTAATTTCTATACATTTAACGTATTCATCTATCGCTTTTCTTATTCCGCCTTCTTGCTCATAAATTATTCCAAGAAATTTGTGGGCGCTATAATTGTTTGGATTTTTTTCTATTATACTTAATAAAATCTCTTTAGCTTTTTTATAATTTCCTGTTGATACGTAAAATTTTACTTTTGCTAGCTTTATAAAATTAAACACATCTACATTGTTATATTCTAATATTAATACACCTATTGGTAATATAATAGAAAATATATATGTAATTATTTTTATAAAAATATTTGTATTTATATTAGATATAATTGCAGCTCCATCTATTATTATTCCTATTGCTTCAATAGAAAGAAGTACAATATATGATGTATCATTCTTTTTTATCATTTTGAAAAATATTAAACCAAAAAGTATTACTGAAGCTGTTATAAAAAATAGTTGTTCAAACATTTTCTTCACCTCTATTATTTTAAGTATAACATATTGTACAACATTTTTTACAAAATATCAACATAAAAATCACGTTATGTAATATATATTTTAAAATATTTTTGTTTTTTTTCACAAAAATGTTTCTTTTTCTTTTATTTTATGATAAAATGTTTTTCAAATAAATGTACTAACAATAGAAAAAATTAGAGAATATATTTGTACTTTATATATAAGTACAAGAAAGGAAGATTAAAATGGATGTAACTAAATGTTCTCGTTGTGGAGCTTTTTATACAAATGGAGGTTATGTATGCCCAAAATGCACAAATAAAGATAATATTGAATTATCAACTTTTAAAAATTTTGTTGAAGAAAACGGTATGGAATTAACATCTTTGAATCAAGTTTCAGCTTCTACTGGAATTTCTGAAAAAAATCTAAATCGTTTCTTAAATTATGATGGACTTGAAGGATATAAAAAATTGTTTAAATAATAATTAAGGTACCATCACAGGTACCTTTTGTTTTATAAAATACAAGAAAGGAAGGGATTTTTATGCAAAACGTATTTGATATTTTACAAGAAAGAAATTACATTGAACAAATGACACATCCTAAAGAAATGAAAGAATTATTTTCAAAAGAAAGTGTTTCTTTTTATGTTGGAATAGACCCTACTGCAGACAGCTTACATGTTGGACATTTTATTTCTTTAATGGTTGCAAGTTATATGCAAAAATGTGGACACAGACCAATTATTCTTATGGGTGGAGGAACTGCAAATATTGGTGATCCATCCGGAAAAACTGATATGAGAAAAATGTTAACTAAAGAGGAAATTGAATACAATGTTAAAGCTATAAAAAAACAAGCTTCAAAGTTTATAAGTTTCGAGGGTGAAAATGCAGCTATTATAGTAAATAATGCAGATTGGCTATGTGATTTAAATTATATAGATTTCATGAGAGAAATTGGAACCAAATTTACAATTAATAAAATGCTTGCTGCAGAATGCTACAAAAACAGAATGGAAACAGGCCTTACCTTTTTTGAAATGGGCTATATGCTTATGCAATCTTATGACTTTTTACATTTATATGAAAATTATGGATGTAAACTTCAAATTGGTGGAAATGACCAATGGTCTAACATTATAGGTGGAGTAGAATTAATTAGAAAAATTGGTAAAGATGATTCTTTTGGTTTAACATTTAAACTTCTTACTACTAAAGAAGGAAAGAAAATGGGTAAAACAGAAAAAGGTGCATTATGGCTTGACCCTGAAAAAACTTCTCCTTATGAATTTTACCAATATTGGAGAAATATTGATGACAGCAGTGTTTACACAGTTGGATGTATGCTTACATTTTTACCTATGGAAGAAGTTACTCGTTTTTCATCTTTAAAAGATGAAAAAATAAATGAAGCTAAAAAGATTTTAGCATATGAAATTACAAAACTAGTTCATGGAGAGGAAGAAGCAAGAAAAGCTGAAGAAGCAGCTGAGGCTTTATTTGAAGGAGCAGGCTCTTTAGAAAATATGCCAAGTATAAAATTAGCTAACATTAATATTCCTTTAACAGAGGCAATTGTTGAATGTGGAATTTGTACATCAAAATCTCAAGCTAAAACTTTAATTTCACAAGGCGCAATTTCACTAAATGATGAAAAAATTACAGATGTATCTTACATGCTATCTGATAAAGATTTTGAAACAGAACATACTATTTTAAAAAAAGGTAAAAAAATATTCTATAATTTAGAAAAATAAAATAATGATAAATTTAGGGACGGAGAATGATGCTTTTTTTCTCCGTCCCCAAAAGCATCACCTGCTTTTTTCTACTATTTCTACAATATCTGCTAAATATTTGCCTATTATAGGAATATTCCATGTTACTATTTTATTTAATAAAATAACTATTAACGCTGTTATTATAGTTATACCGAATACCTATTCCAACACCTCTTGAAATTCCTGCTAGAATATTGTTTAAAATTATTTGTTTTTTACTTCCTAAAATAGTTATTAATTCTTTTAAATTACTTCTTTCAAGTATATCTATTAACCAATCAATCTTTTTTTCTAATATTTTGCTATTATTCTCTTTTTTTAAAAACATTTTTAAACTCCAAAAAAATCCATTCTTAATTATATTTAGAATGGATTTTTTTATAATTTTTATTCATTAATTATTTTAGTTTTTATTCAAAGACTTTTTAGTAAAAATCTTTTTTTAATAATCTTAAATTTTTATGTTATATTTTCATTTACTACATCATTATTGTCTGTATCATTTGTTTGTGTAGTATTTTCTTCATCTTCATTGTTTTCATTTTTTTCTTCTTCAACTTGCTCTTTTAAGTTACCTATTAATTCTTGCAATTTTTTAATATCTGTTCCCATTAAATCCCAACTATTGCTGTTTAGCGAATCTGATAAATTGTCATTTGCTTTTATTATAGAATCTATTAAATCATCTTTATTATCTGTACTTTTTATTTCTATATTTGTGGCTTCTTGTGATATTAAATTTCCAATAGCCTCTTGCAAATTATCCCCTATTGCCACTTTATTTCCTGATGCTACTATTACCTTTTTTAAAATTGGTAAATTACTTTCATTTAATAAAGTTTGATATACAGGTTCTATATATAAAAGAGTATTTTCAACTGGAACTATTATCATATTTTTTGTAATTTTTGAACCAGTAACTGTTAGAGCTTCTATTTCGCTTTGTATATTTTCGTCTTGTGCTATTTGACTATCTAATTGGCTAACACCTATTATATTTGCATTTGAGTGTAAAGTTTTTATACTTAGTTTATTTTCTCCATTTTCTACTGTTCCAATTAAATATGCATTTATGTTTTGTTTATTTTTTGGTGTATACATTTGAATTAACCCTATTTGGTCTTTTCCATCTGTTCCTTTTACCATTGTATAATATGCATTTAATGTACTTGTTTTATTATTATTTGAATTATTTTTGTATGTAGGTTTTTGCCATGTATCATCACTTCTGTATAATACATCTGCTTTTGTGTTGTGATATTCTTCAAGCATTGTTGATTGTACATTATATAAAAATTCTGGATAAATAAACTGTTCTTGTATGCTTTCAGGAATTTTGCTATCTATATCTTCGAATAATTCAGGGTAAACTTTTCTATATGCCATTGCTATTGGATCTGTTCTGTCTGTTATATAATATTTCATTTCTCCAGTGTATGCATTTATTATTACTTTTATTGAATTTCTTATATAGTTTATATCTCTTTTATATCCATTGTAATCTATTTGTGTATATGTTGAATATGGATAACTACTTGATATTGTATAACTGTCAATTACCCAATAAATATCCCCATTTTCGTCAACAACTGTGTATGGATTGTTGTCATATATAACATCTGGTAAAGCAAGCTTTGCCCTTTTTATTATGTTTCTATTTATTAATAGTTTACTTTCATTTGTTATAGAATTTGATAGTGCAAGATTAATATTCTTTTCTTTTATTCCTAAAATTAGTCTATCTAAAAAGTTTATTGAAAGTCCAGCATCTCCCTCGTATTGTGTTTCATGTTCTCCTTTGCTATCTGCATAGTCAAATTCTTTTTTGTCTTTAGTATTTGTTACAACTGTTGTATTTGTTTCTAAGCCGTAATAAATTTGTGGCTTATTAATTTTTATTTGTGTATTATTTCCTGATAAGTTATTTTGTATATAATTTAACTCTCCATTTTCCGTAAAATCGGTTGCTGATGTGAAAATTAAACCATATCCATGTGTATATTCATATGTCTTACTATTATAAGTTCTTCTATTGCTTAGTATTTCTCTTGGTGATACATATAAAAGTTTCTTCTCTCCATTTATAGTATAATTTGAAAGCTTCGCTGTTTTATATGTATAATATCCTGTTCCTGTTTGTGTTTCTTCTAAATTGTCTAAAACAGTTTGTTTATCTACGATTACAGTATTGTTTATTATGTTTTCATTTTTTTCGGTTTCTTCAGATGTTATAGTTCCAGAGTAATCTATACTTTCAAGGTCACAGTCTATTGCGTATGCTTTTTTAGTACTTGATATATTTTTTTCTATATATATTTTTTCTTTGTCAAATTGATTTGGACGTACAAATATTAAATCAAATACTAGCATTACGACAAATAATATTACTAAATATGCTGGTACTATTGCTAAATCTTTTAATATTCCATGTTGTTTTCCTTTTTTATAACTGTGTATTGCTTTAAAAATCGCAAAGCATAGTACTACTGCTAAAATATTGTAACCCCAATATTTTATTGTACTATCTATAAATCCTGCTCCAGCAAGTTTTATATTATTATCTGTTGTTAAGAAGTTATCGAATACAACATCCATAGAACATGTTAAAATATATATTCCCAAAACAATTGCAATTAGTCTTAAACATCTATATATTGTTTTCATTATTCTGTTTTGTTTTAATGTTTCTTTATCTATTCCATCAAAATATTTATTAAATACTATTATGTAGTATAAAAATGAATATACTATTATTGCAATAAATATGAATATGAAATATGTTGCAACCATTTTTATTAATGGTTCAATAAACATGAAAAATGATACATCTAAATTAAATATTAAAGCATTTTCTCCAAAACTTGTATTACTAATGCAAAGTATTATATTAGGAGTAAATTTTGCCCCAACAAAAAGACTTTCTATAAGTGCTGTAACTATCGCAATTGACTTGTTAGGAAGTCTAGGCATTTCTTTTTTTTCTTGCTCAAAAAATACCTTTAGTCCTTTTTTTATAGATCTTCCTGTAAAATACATTACTAAAAATATAAATATAAAGTTAACTCCCATTACAATATATTGAATTTTTTGCTTTGTTAAAAATGTGTGTAAATAATTTTCTCCTAGCTCTTTATATTCTAAATAACTTCCTCTAAAATTTATATATGTAATTAAAGAAAATATTATTAAAAATATAGTTACAACTATTCTACGTATTGTAAATATTTTATTTTTTTTCAAATTTAAATTCCTCTTTTCTTTTTAGTTTCTATATATTTTACCATATATTTACTAATTTGTCCACAAAAAAAGTGGAATTTTAGTATCTTATTTAATTGAAAAAGTAAATTCTACTTTTTTAGTAAATATAGAATTTACTTTTGCAAAAACATTCTGTTCAACTA
>CANRQH010000070.1 GCA_947632745.1 uncultured Clostridia bacterium
TTCTTCTGCTCTCTTATGTAGTGTTGTTATATTTTGCAAGTCTAATTTTTCTTTTACATCTTCTAAAAATTTTATTCTTTTATTTAATGAATCTACTAATGTAAATTTATTTTGTGGTTTTATTATAGCTAATGGAATACCTGGAAATCCTGCTCCTGTTCCTATATCGACAACTGTTTCGTTTTCTTCTATATAATTGCTAATAGATAGAGAGTCTATAAAATGTTTTAAAATAACATCATTTTGTTCTGTAATTGCAGTTAAATTAATCTTATTATTCCACTCTAATAATAAATTCATATAATTATAAAACAAGTTCATTTGTTCATTACTTATTTCAATATTTATTTTTTCTAAATATTTTTTCATATTTTCTTCAAATTCTTTTTCCATAAAAAATTCCCTCCCTTTCTTCTTTTATGTATAAAACTCACATAGATTTTAAATATAAAATCTTTTAAATTATCTTCATTTTTCAATCACTTTAGAAGATTGTTCCACAACGAACTTTATACATTATACATTTTTCTTTTTCATTTGTAAATATATTAGAAGTACATTTATATCAGCTGGTGAAACTCCAGATATTCTAGAAGCTTGTCCTATAGAAAGTGGTTTAATATTATTTAATTTTTGTCTTGCTTCTAAACTTAGCCCTTTAATATCTTCATAATTTATATCTGGAGATAATGCTTTGCTTTCCATTTTCTTAAATTTTTTTACTTGTTCTTGTTCTATATTAATATATCCTTCATATTTTATTTGTATTTCTGTTTCTTCTTTTTCTTGCTCAGAAAGAATTGGTCTTTCTTCATCAATTACACTTAAATCTTCATATGTAATTTCTGTTCTTTTTAATAATTCTGCTAATTTTGTACCTGTTGAAATTTTATTAGTTCTTTTATTTTCAAGAAAAGCATTTACTTTTTCTGTAGGTTTTACTGTAGTATGTTTTAATCTTTCTACTTCTTTTTCAATGTTTTCTTTCTTTTTTAAAAATCTTTCATATCTTTCATCTGAAATTAATCCAACTTTATGTCCTATTTCTGTAAGCCTTAGGTCTGCGTTATCTTGTCTAAGTAGTAATCTATATTCTGCACGAGAGGTCATCATTCTATATGGCTCATTTGTTCCTTTTGTAACAATATCATCAATTAAAACACCTATATACCCTTGAGTTCTATCTATAATAACAGGTTCCTTTTGTTTTATTTTTAAACTAGCATTTATGCCTGCAATTATCCCTTGACATGCTGCTTCTTCATATCCAGAAGTTCCATTTGTTTGCCCTGCAAAAAACAATCCTTCTATATCTTTGTATTCTAATGAAAGTTTTAATTTTGATGGGTCTATAGAATCATATTCTATTGCATATGCAGGTCTTGTAAATTCACAATTTTCTAACCCTGGAATTGTCCTATACATTGCAATTTGAACATCCTCTGGAAGTGATGAACTTAAACCTTGTGCATACATTTCATCTGTGTCTAATCCAATAGGTTCAATAAAAACTTGATGTCTTGGTTTGTCGCTAAATCTAACTACTTTATCTTCAATAGATGGACAATATCTTGGTCCTGTTCCTTCAATTATACCTCCATATAGTGGAGACCTATGCAAATTTTCTCTTATAATTTTGTGTGTTTCTTCTGTTGTATATGTTAAATAACAATCTTGTTGTTCAAAAATCTCTATTTTGTCATCAAAAGAAAATGGTATAATATTGTCATCTCCTTTTTGAATTTCCATTTTACTAAAATCAATACTTTTTCTATTTATTCTAGCTGGTGTTCCTGTTTTAAGTCTTATTAATTTTATTCCTAATTTTGTTAAACATTTTGATAATTTATTTGCTGGAAATACCCCATCTGGACCACTTTCTTTATAATAATCTCCAATAAAAATTTTTCCTCCTAAATATGTTCCAGTTGCAACAATTAAAGTTTTTATTTTATAAATTGCTCCAATATCTGTTTCAATAGAATAAACTTTTCCATTTTTAATTTTTATATCTACAATTTCTGCTTGTTTTAATTCAAGATTTTCTTGTTTTTCTAAAGTATGTTTCATTTCCATTTGGTATCTTTTTCTATCTGCTTGTGCCCTTAATGAATGAACTGCTGGCCCTTTTGATAGATTAAGCATTTTTACTTGAATCATTGTTTTATCTATGTTTTTTCCCATTTCTCCACCTAGTGCATCTATTTCTCTTACAAGATGTCCTTTTGAACTTCCTCCTATATGTGGATTACATGGCATATTGGCTACCGCTTCTAAACTTATTGAGAAAACAATTGTTTTCATTCCCATTCTTGCAGCAGCAAGTGCTGCCTCACATCCTGCATGTCCTGCGCCAATTACTGCCACATCATATTCTCCTGCTAAGTACGTCATTTTTTCCTCCTATTTTTTATTCTTCTTAAAATCAATTTATAGCGATTTTTTTATTTTATTATAAGTTAATCATATTTATTATAAAAATTTCTTATTTTGGATTTTCACGTTTTATATAATGTTTATTTTCCTAAACAAAATCTTGAAAAAATTTCATTTATAATTTCTTCACTTGCTTCCTCCCCTGTTATCTCTCCTAAATTAGTTAAAACATCCTTTAAACTTATTGCTACAATATCTATTGGCATATTTGAATTTAAACTATTTTTTGCATCATTCAAATTTTTTATTGCTTTTTGTATTTGATTTTTATGTCTTTCATTTGTAATTATAATATCATTATCTACATTAATTTTATTTAGATTAAACAGTTCTGTTATTTTTTCATATAAATTCTCTATACCCTCTTTTTTTAATGCAGAAATTTTAATTACATTTTTAAAATTTTTTATTTTGTCTGTATTTTCATTTATTTTTTGTTCTAAATCCATTTTATTTAATATAATTATTGTTTTATTGGAATTTACATTATCTAAAATTTCATTGTCTATATCAGTTAAATCCTTGCTTCCATCAATTATTACAATTATTAAATCTGCATCTTTTGCAATTTTTTTGGATTTTTCTATTCCAATTTTTTCAACTTCATTGTCTGTTTTCCTTATACCTGCTGTGTCGATTAATTTAAGAGGAATTCCATTTATATTTACAAACTCTTCAATTGTATCTCTGGTGGTTCCCTCATATTCTGTAACAATTGCTCTTTCTTCCTTTAAAATTGCATTTAAAAGTGAAGATTTTCCACTATTGGGCTTTCCTATTATTGCAGTTTTTATTCCTTCTTTTATTATTTTACCATTATCAAAAGATTTCTCCAGAGTTTCCAATTGTTTTGTCGCTTCATTTATTTTATTTTTTAAATCTTCTTCTAAAACCTCTGGTGTATCATATTCAGGATAATCAATAGAAACCTCAATATTTGTTATCACTTCTAAAAGCCCTTCTTTTATCTTTTTTATTTGTTCTGCTAAATATCCTTCCAACTGCTTTATGCCCTCTTTTGCTTCTCTATCTGTTTTAGCATTTATTATATCTATTACAGATTCTGCTTGGGATAAGTCTATTCTTCCATTTAAAAATGCTCTTTTAGTAAACTCTCCAGGCTCAGCAAGTTCAGCTCCATTTTTTATGCATATTTCTAGAATTTTACGCATCACAACATTTCCGCCATGTGAATTAATTTCACACATATCTTCTGTTGTATAACTTTTTGGTTTTTTAAAATATGAAACTAAAACCTCATCTATTATATTTTCCTCTTCTACTATATAGCCATACTTTATTGTATATCCAGGAATTTTTGATATATCTTCTGGCTTTTTTGCTCTAAATATTTTATTTAAAATTTTAAATGTATTTTCACCGCTCATTCTAATAATTCCAATTCCGCCAATGCCCGGTGCCGTAGAAATTGATACTATTGTACTCATATATTTTTTCCTTTCTTTTTTATATTTAAAAAAAGTCAAAATTCCATTAATCATTTTAGATTAAAATCGGAACTTTGACTTCTGATTTTTATTTATTTTAAACTAATTACAACTCTTCTTCTTGGTTCTTCACCAATACTTTCGGTTTTTACTTTGTTTGAATTTTGTAAAGCTGAATGAATTATTTTTCTTTCATATGCTTGCATAGGTTCTAATGTAACAGGTTTTTTGCTTTTTTCAACAGTTTTAGAAACTTTTAAAGCTAAATCTTGAAGAGTTTTTTCACGTTTTTCTTTATATCCACAAATATCTAACAATACTCTAACTTTTTCATTACTATTTTTGTTTGCTATTGTTGATAATATAGATTGAAAGGCATATAAATTTTCTCCTCTATATCCTATAAGAAATCCTGCCTCTTCTCCATTAATTATAACTTCTAAACTATATTCGTTTTTATTTATTTTATATTCTATATTATCTCCTATTAATTTTAAAAATTTATCAAGAAAATCTGTTAAAGCACTTTCTGATTCTTCAAGTTGTTCTGCTGTAACTGGTTTATATTCTTTTTTTATAGATGAAGTATGACTTTTCTCTGTTTTTCTTTCTTGTTCAATGTTTTGGTTACTATCTTTTAATGTTAGTTCTACTTTTACAACTCTTGGTGCAAGAATACTAAAAAAACTTCTTTTATCTTCACTTTCTAAAACCTTTATATTTACCATATTCCTTGATACATTTAGTTTTTTTAATCCATTTTCTATAGCTTCGTTCGTTGTTTTTCCACTTGAAATAATACTACTGTTAGGCATTATTCCCTGCCTCCTCTTTATTAACTTTTAAAATTTTATTTAATATAATTCTTTCTATCATCATTAATATGTTATTCATTAACCAATATAAAGCTAATCCTAAAGGTGCAATACATGCAATAGAAATTGACATTATTGGCATAAACCATGACATGCTTTTATTTGCTTGTTCCATTGGGTCATATTCTTCAGGTTCAGAATTATTTTTTCCATCTCCTATTAGCTTTTCTTTTTTCTTTTTATTTGTAGAATTTGTTGACATTCTAATAGATATAAAAGATGAAATTACATATAAAACAGGAATTATAAGAACTTTTATGTCTGTTAAATCCTGTGTTGGAACTTTACTTAAGTCTAATCCTAAAAAGTTCATATTAACATATGTTTCATCAATATAATCATTTATATTAAAATCTTCATTATTTTCTGATTCATTTCCATTATTATTGTTTTCTTCTATGTTTTCATTATTAGTATTTTCTTCTACATTTTCGTTATTAGAATCTTGATTTTCAGTGTTTGTATTTTCTTCTTCACTTACGGAACTACCGTTTTTCAAGTTATTCATATAATTAATTACAGCTATCTCTTTATATCCATTTTGATTTTCTTGATTTGCTGTAACGACTTGTTCTAAGTTATTTATGACATTTGTATCAACTTTTCTCATATATGTAAGTGGTGAACGAACTAAGTAAAATACAGAAAATAATAAAATTATTTGTGCTATTGCACTAAAACATCCTGAAAACGGACTCAAATTCTCTCTTTTGTAAAGAGCCATGACTTCTTGATTCATTTTTTCAGGATCATTTTTGTACTTAAATTGGATTTGTTTCATCTCTTCATTAACTTTTTGGCTTTTTTCCATAGTTTTCTGTTGTTTAATTGATATAGGTAGCATTATTAATTTTATTAAAATTGAAAACAAAATAATAGCTAATCCAAAATTTCCAACTATTTCATACAAAAAATTAAGAACATATCCAAATATATTTGCAAAAAAGGATATCATAAAATCCCTCCATTTTCTTAATCTTTTTTATTTTAAAGGATCATATCCGTCCTTTAGAAAATGGGTTACATTTTAAAATTCTAACTATTCCTAAAAAACTTCCTTTAAAGGGGCCATATTTCTCTATTGCTTGTTTTGTATATTCAGAACATGTCGGGTAATACTTACACCTTATATTCTTATTTTCTAACCATAAAGAAATATTTTTTTGATACCAATTAATTATTTTTATTAAAAAATTTTTCATTTCTAATCCATTACTATGACTTTAGAGTCTTGAAATATTTTTAACATGTCTTGCTTTATATTGTTATATGTAAGTGCTTTAATATCAACATCTTTTTTTATTAAAAATACTATACTATATCCTTTTTTTAAGTCTTTTTCAAAGTTCTTATAATTTTCTCTTAGTAGTCTTTTTATTTTATTTCTTATATATGCTTTTCCGTAGTTTTGAGCTAATAGCTAGTCCTAACAAATTGCATTGTTTATTGTTTTTTATTATAAAAACTTTTATGTATTTTCCAGCATAGTATTTTCCATTTGTTAAAACATTTCTAAATTCATAGTTCTTTTTTAGCATTTTTGTTATTTTCATAATAAATCACATCCTTTAGCTAAATAGAACATTTAAACTATTTAGCCTAATATGATTTAAGCACAAAGTTTCTTTCTTCCCTTTGCTCTTCTATTTTTTAATACGTTTCTTCCTGCTTTTGTTGACATTCTAGCAAAAAATCCATGTACTTTTTTATTTTGTCTTTTTTTAGGTTGAAATGTTCTTTTCATTGTATAACACCTCCTGTATTATTTATCTAATATTTAAATATATTTTACATACGTTTACAAAAATTGGTTAAATAACGCAAGTAAAAGTTATTATACTTCAAAATGAAAAAAAAGTCAATGAATTTTTCAAATTTTTTTCTAAACTTGTTACTGGATAATGTTTTTAAATAAAAAAAATCCCAAAACTTAGTTATATGTAATGTTTTTGTAACAGAAA
>CANRQH010000071.1 GCA_947632745.1 uncultured Clostridia bacterium
CTGTTGGTTAGACTTTACCAGATGGGATTCTCACCCATTATATATTAAATGCCGAACAGGCGCACTGTGTGTGTACATTCTCAAGGGTTTGAGCATGTGGCGTTTTAAAATATTTTATTTCTTCTATTCCGTATTTATTTGTCATTTGTTTGCCTCCGAATATTTTTATTTTCGTTTTTATACTATAACAAAATTTATTTTTTGTCAATTAGTTTTCTTTTTGTTCCTTTAAGTTTTCTATTTCTTCTTTTGTTAAGCCTGTTGCTTCAATTATTTTTTCAACTTCCACACCTAAATCCAATAATTTTTTTGCTATTTCCATTTGCTTTTTCTTTTCTCCGTTCTTTTATGCCGTTTTTCTTTTCCGTTCTTTTATTCCGTTCTTCTTTTCCGCTCTTCTTTTCCTTCTTCTCTTGCAGCTGATATTTCCCAATTATATAGTATTTCTGCTCTTCTTCTTGATTCGTATAATTCCCATTCTTTTGGATCCATACTCATTTCGTCTATTACTTCCATGGCTTTTTCTATTTCTTTGTGTTTTTCTTTTGCCATCTTTATCTTTTCCTCCCTTCCAGCAATTAGCCAGAGCCATTGATTTAATAAGCTTTCACTATCGGGCTTTTTTGCTATAAATTTTGGTATTTCTATAAATATCATTTCTAGTTTGTTTGTTACTATATCTTGTTCTTTTTCATATCCCATATTTATATAAGTTTCTTCATCATATGGTTCGAATTTCATATGTGCTGTGTGAAAATAACTATTTCTTTCTATTATGTTTTCACATAATAAGGCTATTGTTATTGTCTTTTTTAGTTTGAAATAATCTTCTCCTTTTTTTGCTTCATTCGCTGCTGTTGTTACTAAATAAAATTCATTTCTGTTCATAAAAGTTCGCATATTGGCAACCTGCATCTCAATATCGATGATAGTATTTTCATTTATCTCGGCTTTAATATCTAGTACTCCTGCTTTGCTGTCTTTTAGTTCTCTTGGTATTTCTGGATTTTTTATTTCTATTTGTTTTATTTCTATTTTTAGTATTGCCTCTAATATGCTTTTTAGTAGTCCTTTATTTTCTTCTTTTGAAAATACTCTTTTAAATACTATGTCTGAACTTAGCGGTAACTTTCTTCTTTCTCCATTGCTTGCTCCTTGAATTTGTTTAATTTTTGTTTCTTTATCTTTCATTTATTTCCTTTCCATTATATCAGACTTTTTTTGTCTATTCAAGTAGTCTGATATACTTTTTATTTGAATTTACAATAAATATTTTTTTGCTACTTTTTACTTTCTGCCCTCCCTTTAATAAATAATTTAAATAATAAAACAAACTGTAATCTTAACCAACAGTTATCGTACTTTGAATATTTAAAACTGAATCATTTTGTTATAAGAAATTAAATTTTTGATGTTAAATTAAATTCAATTAAAACTTTAATTTTAGATTTTAACTTTTAACTCTTTATTTTCCTATTAAAAATTTTTTTAGATTTTAAACATCTATGCTTTTTTTTTAGCTTTAATTAAATTGCCTAATTAAAATAATAAAAATAAAATTTTATAAACTTTTTTCGCAACACAAATATTTATTGCATATTTTTATTTAAACATAAATTGTCGAATTTTGCAATGAATTTTAAGAATCTTTCTTAACTTTTCATCGACAAAATTCGACATATTTGAACTGAACCCTATTTTTAAGATAAGTATAAAAAAATATCAAGTTTTTCTTGATATTTTTTATAGTGCTATCTGTATTTTTTTACATTCCCATTTCTTTTAAAAATTTTTTTCCTTTTTTCATAAGTTTTTTTCTATCTTTTTTAGATACTTCTCCATACATCCATAAAGCTCCTGCAGATACTACAGTTCCTATCATTAAACCTTTTACAAAATTCATAATTCTTCCCTCCTGTTTTTTATTTTATTATTTGTTTTTTTGTTATTTATATACATCTTTTTCAAAGAATAAATTTCATGAAAAGTAATTATTAACAAAAAAATACCAAAATATCTTCTAAGTTCTTTTATTGGCATATTTACAGAAAGTTTTGAACCTATAATTGCTCCTACTATTCCTGCAATAATTACAGGTATAGCAACTTTTAAATTTATGTTTTTGTTTTTTAAATTTATTACAATTGCAATTAAACAAGTTGGTATAAAGAAAATTAAATTTGCTCCTTGTGCCATATGGTGTTCTATACCTAAAAATGCAGTAAGTAAATATATTAAAATAGTGCCTCCTCCGCATTCCCATGCTACTTATGAAGCCAGCTATCATACCAAATAATATTTCCATATTAATTTTTCCTTTCATATATTTACAATTTAATATTTAATTTTTAATTAATTTTGTTGTCGCAACTTCCAATTTTTTTATTGTATGTAAGTTGCTCCAATCGCATTTCGCATTCGCTCCATTTGGTCGCTACGCAATTAATAAAAATTAAATATTAAATTGTTTTTATTATTATGAAAAAATCCCAAGCATATTTAATGCAACATAAAATAAAAATATTGCAAATGTAATTTTTAAAATAAATTCTGGTATTTTATTTAAAATTTTTGAACCTATAAAACTTCCGATTGTTCCTCCAATGGCACACAAAATTCCAACTTTCCAGTTTAAATAATTATTTTTACCATAAACAAAACTTGTTGTAACCACCATTGGTAAAATACATATTATTGATGTTGCTCTTGATTTAACAGGATCTAACTTTAATAAATATAAAAATGCAGGGACTAATATTAGCCCTCCACCAGTTGAAAATAAACCTGATATTATTCCAGCAAATAAACCTATTAATATTTTTTCAAAAAATTCTTTTTTCATTTTTTTAATTCTATTCCTTTTTTAGCCATAATAATTTTTGATTTTTTTATTTATTATTTCTCCTTTATAAAAAAAAATGCAAAAATTTAAATTTTGCATTTCAAAAAAAATTCTAATTAAAGAATCTTCTTTAATTAGAATTTCTACTTATTTCAAAAACATCTTTCTTTTCACCACATACTGGACATACCCAGTCTTCTGGTAAATCTTCAAATTCTGTTCCAGGTTTTATTCCTGCTTTTTCATTTCCTGATTTTGGATTATATATGTATTTACAAACTCCACATTCGTATTTTTCACCTTTTTCGCTTTTTTCTTTTAAGAAATTTCTATACCCTAAAAATAATGCTGCTATAACCATAAGTAAAAAAGATAATGCTTTCCATATTCCACTATCAAGTATTATTATAGCAAATATACCAAGTGCTGCACTTATAGTATACATTATAAGTACGGTTTGTTTTTGAGAAAATCCTTTTGAAACTAATCTATGGTGTAAATGACCTTTATCTGCTTTAAATATTGCTTTTATAGATTTTCCTTTTATTATTCTTCTTATAATAGCCCAAACTACATCAAATATTGGTAATCCCAAAACAAGCATTGGAAGTGCAATTACAACAGCTGTATAAGTTTTTGCTACTCCTAATATTGATACAATGGAAATTATATATCCTAAAAAGTTTGAGCCTGTATCTCCAATAAAAGTTTTAGCAGGTGCAAAATTAAATGGTAAAAATCCAACTAAAGCTCCTATTAATGATGTAATCATAAGTATTGCAATGATTGGAGAGTTATTTAATGCAAATATTATAAGTAGTGATACACAAGATATTAGTGCAATTCCTGAAGATAAACCATCTAATCCATCTATTAAATTTATTGCATTTGTTATACCAACAATCCAAATAATTGTTGCAATTATTGAAATTTCATGAGATAACCCTAAACTCGTAAAATATGGAATATTTATATTTCCAATTTGTATTCCAAATGCTACAGCAACTACTGCAGCTAGAAGTTGTCCAATTAATTTTTGTATTGGATTTAGGTCTTTTGTATCATCTAAAATTCCTGTTATTGTAATTATTATTATTCCTAATCCAATTCCTATAAGCTTTTTAAAATATAAATTGCTGTCAAATAAATCTATGCTTCCTTCTATGTACATAACTGAAATTAAGTAAATTATAGACATTACAAATCCAAAAATTACAGCTACTCCTCCTAGTTTTGGAAGCGATTTTCTTCTCATTCTTCTGTTATCTTTTGGAACATCTATTGCGCCTATTTTTTCCGCAATTTTTATAGAATATGGGGTTACCATAAATACTACTATAAATGCTAATAAGAACGCTATTGCTATATTTCCCCACATAGCTTAAACCTCCACATTATTTCATATTTTCTTTTTCAATTTTATCTATCATGTCTAATCTTTCTTGATATCTTCCACCTTTAAATTCAGTTCCTAACCACATTCTAATTATTTTAATTGCTTCTTCTACTTTTGTATTATTTCCACTTAAGGCAACTACATTTATGTTGTCATCTGATTTTGCAAATCTTGCTTCTTCTTCGTTTGTAACAAATCCTGCTCTAATTCCTTTAAATTTATTTGCAGTTATTAACATTCCACATCCTGATTTACAAATTAATATTCCCTTGTCACATTCTTTATTTACAATGGCTTCTGCAACTGCTTTTGCATATATTGGGTAATCTGTTCTTTCTTCTGAGTATGTTCCACAATCTTTATATTCTATACCAATTTCTTCTAAATATTTTTTTATTTCTTCTTTTAATTTATAACCACCATGGTCACATCCAATAGCTATCATAGTTTCCTCCTTTATTATATGTAAATATTTCCTTTACTTCTTTAATATAACATAATTCTATTTACAATTCAATACCAATTTTAAATTTTATGGTTTTATTTGGTATTAATTAAGTATTAAAAAATTTATATTTTAAAGCAACATGTATTTGACTTAAAAGCTTAATTGTGGTATTATATAGAATAGTTAAATTTTAATTATGTATTTTATACATTAAAATTTAATTTTTATTTAAACTTTTTAAACTATACCGAAAGGAAATAATTAGTTATGAATTATATTATAGATTTTGACCACACATTGTACAATACACCTCAGCTTGCTAAAGATATGCTAACATCCTTGGCTAAATACATTTCAAAATCTACTAAATTAAATTATGATGAAATTTTAAATACTTTATCTTCAAAATTTTCAAGAGGTAATGATGGTATTTATGATATATATGATTTAATTGCTTATTTTTCAAAAAAATACAAATTTGATGAAAAAGAGGCAATTGATGTAGTAAATAATGTAATTTCCAATGGTGAAAAATATCTATTTGAAGACTCCATACCTTTTTTACAATACTTAAAGGAACAAGGTCATAAAATATATATTTTGTCATATAATGAAAGCAGAGTATATTTTCAAACAGTCAAAATTGCTGGTTCTGGATTGTTAAAATATGTTGACGGTCTTACAACAACTACTACCTTAAAAGGTAATATGCCACTTAACTTTTCTGATTGTATATTTATTGATGATAAACCAAAAGATTTAGTTTCTATTTACAAGAAAAAGCCTTTAGGCATATATAGAATTAGGCGTGTAAATGATACATACTCTGAAATAGATATGGATATAAAAATACCAGAGTTTACAAATTTAACAAAATTACAAAAAAAATTAGAAAATTTAAAAAATATTGATGAAAGATAATACATAATAATTAATGGAGGATTAAATTATGCAAAGAAAAAAAATAGTTGTTTTAGGTGGAGGTACAGGGACTTCTGCCGTTCTTAGAGGTTTAAAATATTTCCCTGTTGATATTACAGCCATAATTACAGTTTCAGATAATGGTAGAAGTACAGGTAGACTCCGTGAAGAATTTTATACTCCAGCAGTTGGAGATATAAGAAAAGTTTTAAGTAATTTATCTACTTTACCGGATGAAATTAAAGATATAATGGAATATAGAATGTCTACATATAGTGACTTAAATGGACATTCTATGGGTAATTTAATTTTAACTTCTTTTTACAAAAAAACTGGTAATTTAAAAACAAGTATTGAATATTTTAGTCAACTTTTAAGAGTTGAACATACAGTTCTTCCACTTTCAGAAGATTACCTAACATTAATGGGAGAAACAGATGATGGGGAAATTATTGAAGGTGAAGAAGAAATTACATTAGCTAAAAAACACTATAAAAGAATTTTTTATAAACAAGAGCCTACAATCTGTAATGAAGTATTTGAAGCAATTGCAGAAGCAGATTTAATTATATTAAGTGCAGGAAGCCTATATACAAGTCTAATGCCTCATTTAATTTGTAAAGATGTTGTAGATGCAATTAATAAATCAAAAGCAAAACTTATGTACATATGCAATGTAATGACTCAACCTGGTGAAACAGATGGGTTTGGCGTATCTGACCATATTCATACCATAGAAAGCTACATAGGAAAAAATACTATTGATTGCGTTATTGTTAGTAATACTGTTTTGCCAGAAGATTTACTTACAAAATACGCTACTGAAGAACAAAAAGATTTAGTAAAAATTGATTATGAAAATATTAATGAGCAAGATTATGAAATTCTTGAAGATGACTTAATTACAACTGAAGATGGAACTATTAAACACGATAGTTTAAAACTAAGTTCTATTATATTTTCTTATTTGATGAGAAAAGCTTGATTGAAAAAGTAAATTCTAGTAGCTGTGCAAAAGTAAATTCAAGCAGTTGAAGAAAAATACAAAAA
>CANRQH010000072.1 GCA_947632745.1 uncultured Clostridia bacterium
TAAAAGAAAAGATATCAGTGAAGAATGTAAAAACTTAATATTAAAAGCTTATGATAAGTTTCAGAATAAAGAATATAGTGAAAATGAAAAATCAGTAGAAAGTAAAATATTTAATAATAATGATTTTGGGTTTAATAGAATTACAATAGAAAGTCCAGAAATTGATGAAAATGGAAAAATTATTAAAGATAATAAAGGCAATATAAAAGCAGATAGAAATAAAAGGGATTTTGAAAATATACCATTAGAAGAAAATATTGATAAATATTTTGAAAGAGAAGTATTGTCATATAATGAAAATGCATGGATAGATAGAAGGAAAACGCAAGTAGGATATGAAATACCTTTTACAAGATATTTCTACAAATATGTCGAACCAGAAGATTCAGATGTAATAAAAGCAAGAATTAGGGAAAATGAGGAAGATATTATGAGTTCTCTTGAAAACTTATTTAAGGAGGATAAGTAGTATGAGAAAAATGAAGGAAAGTGGAATTGATTGGATAGGAGAAATCCCGGAACAATGGGAATTAATAAAGTCTAAAAATATATTTAAGAATCATAAAGATATAGTTGGTGAACAAGAAGAAAAATATGAAAGATTAGCATTAACTTTAAATGGAGTTGTAAAACGAGATAAGCAAGATACTAAAGGATTACAATCAGAAAGTTTATCAACATATCAAATATTAAATAAAGATGAATTGGTATTTAAAATGATAGATTTAGCAAATGTTAATACAAGCAGAGTTGGGTATTCAACCTATACAGGCATTGTTTCACCAGTATATATTATTTTTAATAATCGAAAGTATAGTAAATTTGGATATTATTTTTACTATAATATGTGGCAAAGAGAAATTTTTAATAAATTAGGCAATGATGGAGTAAGAAGTGCTTTAAATGCATCGGATATGTTAAATTTACCATTTCCCGATATAGATGAAAATGAAGCAAATAAAATAGCAAATTTTCTTGATGAAAAAGTAATGGAGATTGATAAAGTAATAGAAAAGACAAAACAAACAATTGAAGATTATAAAAAATATAAAAAATCAATTATAACTAGAGCTGTTACAAAAGGGTTAAATGAAAATATCAAAATAAAAGATAGTGGTATTGAGTGGATTAAGAAAATGCCAGAAAAATGGCAAGTATATAAAACTAAAGAATTTTTTGAATTTGGAAAAGGTCTAGCAATAACAAAGGCAGATTTAATTGAAGATGGAGAAAAAGTGATAAGTTATGGGCAAATTCATTCAAAAAGCAACACAGGAATAAATGTTAGTGAAGAACTATACAGATATGTATCTGAGAAATATATAAATTCAAATAAACAGTCTATTGTAAAATATAATGATTTTATTTTTGCAGACACATCAGAAGATTTAAACGGATGTGGAAATTGTGTATATATAGATAAGAATATTAGTATTTTTGCAGGTTATCATACAATTATTTTAAAACCAAAAACCAAGGATGAGATGAAATATTTAGCATATTTATTTCTTACAGATAATTGGAGAAATCAAATACGTTCTAGAGTATCTGGAATTAAATTATTCAGTATAACACAAAAAATATTAAAGGAAACAACAATAATAATGCCAGATCCAAAAGAAAGAAAAGATATTGTTAAATACTTAGATGCAAAATGTTCTGAAATCGATAAGTTAATTTATAATAAAGAAAAAATAATAGAAGAATTAGAAAACTATAAAAAATCACTTATATATGAATATGTAACAGGAAAAAAAGATGTAAAAACAAATTATAATAGTAATACAGAAATGGCAGAACTATCTTTGAGAATTATAGAACAACTTCCCAATAATTATTCTATGTGTAAGATAAAGTTAAATAAAATACAGAGTGTAATATTGAAAATGATTAAATATAAACAAGAACCAGATTATGAAAAATATGCAGCAGGACCATATAGTGAAACAATGATGAATGATGTATATCAAATATTTGAAAAAAATAAATGGGTGAAGATTTCAAAAGATAATATCAGAGATGTTTATACATTAGATGATAATTATATGCAAGGAATTGAAGAATATAATAAACATTTTAAAAAATATGATAATGAAATAACACGAATTATAAAATTATTTAAGAATAAAGATACACAGCAAAGTGAAATAATTGCTACATTGTTTTACTGTTGGAATGATTTTTTGATTGATGGAGAAGTTCCGACTGATGAACAAATAATAAAAGAATTTTATGCATGGAGTAAAAGAAAAACAAAAATAAATATAAATAAAGTAAAAAGTTGTCTTTCATATATGAAAAAAAATAATTTGATACCAAATGGATATGGAAAGAAAACAATTCAAAGGAGCAATAATTATGGAAGAAAATGAAAGAAGATTTGAGCAAGATATAGAGAGTTATTTATTATCAAAAGATGGAGGATATATAAAAGGATATCCGCAAGATTTTGATAGAGAATGTGCATTAAATAAAAAAGATTTATTTACCTTTATAGAAAATTCTCAAAACAATGAATGGGAGAGATATAGAAAGGCTTTTCCAGATGACTATGAAAATAGATTTATAAAAAGATTTAATGAAGAAGTTACTCAAAGAGGTATTATAGATGTTGTTAGAAATGGGATAACTGATAGAGGATTTAAGTTTAAATTGGCATATTTTCAACCAGAAACAAATTTAAATCCAGAAGCTAGGAAATTATATGAAATGAATATTTTAAATGAAACAAGACAATTAAAATATTCTACTCAAAATGAAAATTCTATAGATATAGTTTTATTGTTAAATGGAATTCCTTTAGTTGCTCTAGAATTAAAAAATCAAATAACAGGACAAAATTCTGAAAATGCTCAAAAACAATTTATGTATGACAGAGATCCAAGAGAATTGATATTTCAGTTTAATTCAAGGATAATAGTATATTTTGCTGTTGATCATTATGATGTAAAAATGACAACAAAATTAGAGGGAACAAACACAAGATATTTACCTTTTAATCAAGGATCAAATGGAGCAGGAAATGTAGGAGGAGCTGGAAATCCAACAAATTATAACGGATATACTACGGATTATTTATGGAAGAATGTATTAATGAAGGACTCTTTAATGGAAATAATTCAAAAATTTATACATTTGGAAGTTAAAGAGGAAATAGAACATAAAAATGGTAAAGAGAAGAAGATTGAAAAACGAAATATAATATTTCCTAGATATCATCAATTAGATGTTGTAAGAAAATTAATATGGAATGTAAGAGATTGTGGTGTTGGGCATAATTATTTAATTCAACATAGTGCTGGCTCTGGAAAATCTAATTCTATAGCATGGCTTGCACATAGACTTTCTGGATTACATGACAAAAATAACAATGCAGTATTTAATTCTATTATAGTCGTAACAGATAGAACCGTATTAGATAAGCAACTACAAGACACTATATATCAGTTTGAACACCAAAAAGGAGTAGTTGTAAAAATAGATGATGAAAAAACATCACAAGATTTAAAAGATGCTATAAATGATGGAAAGAGAATTATTATAACAACTCTTCAAAAATTTCCAGTAATATATAAAGATGTATCCGATACAGCTGGTAAAAAATTTGCAGTAATTGTAGATGAAGCTCATTCAAGTCAGACAGGAAATTCTGCAAAAAAATTAAAAATTGCATTAGCAGACAGAGATGAAGCTTTGAAAAAGTACGCAGAATTAGAAGCAATTGCAGAAGAAAATGAAAAAGATTATGAAGATAAAATAGTTGAAGAATTAGCTACACATGGAAAACAAGACAATTTATCCTTTTTTGCATTTACAGCCACACCAAAAGGAAAGACACTAGAACTATTTGGAGAAAAACAAGAAGACGGTACTTTTAGACCATATCATATTTATAGTATGAGACAAGCTATAGAAGAGGAATTTATATTAGATGTATTAGCCAATTATATGACATATGAAACTATATATAAAATTGCAAAAAAAATACCAGAAAATCCAGAAGTGCCCGAAAACTCTGCAACAAAATATATTAAAAAATTTGAAAGTTTACATGAAATAAATATAACTCAAAAAACTCAAATAATAGTTGAACAATTTAGAAGAGTAACTAAAAATAAAATTAATGGTAAAGGCAAAGCAATGCTAGTTACAGCATCTAGATTGCATGCAGTAAGATATTTCTTTGAAATAAAAAGATATATAGAAGAAAAAGGATATGATGATTTAGATGTATTAGTCGCATTTTCAGGTGAAGTTAAAGATGGTGCTAATTCTTTTACAGAGGCAGGAATGAACAAAACTAAAGCTGGTAAAAAGATAAGAGAATCTCAAACGAAAGAATATTTTCATGGAGATGAATTCAATGTACTAGTAGTAGCAGAAAAGTATCAAACAGGGTTTGATGAACCACTATTGCATACTATGTTTGTTGATAAAAAATTATCAGGGATAAAAGCAGTACAAACATTATCAAGATTAAATAGAATGTGTAAAGGAAAAGACGACACATTAGTAATTGATTTCGTGAATAAAGCAGAAGATATACAAGAAGCTTTTAAACCATTTTATGATGTATCAGTCTTGGAAAAAGAAACAGATCCTAATGTTATATATGACAAATTAAACAAATTAAGAAGTTATAAATTATGGTATGATGAGAATGTAGAAAAATTTTGTAAAATGTATTTAAAGAATGGAAAACAAAATGAAAATGATTTCGGAAAATTAACTAGTTGTGTTAAAGAAACTGTAGATTTATATAATAAATTAGATATTGAACAAAGAGAAAGTTTTAGAAGAGAAGTAAAAAGTTTTAATAGATTTTACTCATATATAACACAAATTGCTTATATGGGCGATGAAGAATTACACAAGATTTATATGTATTTAAGATATGTAGAGAGGCTATTACCAAAGAATAAAATAGATGTAATAGATTTAGAAGGCACAGTTAAACTAACATATTATAATTTAAAGCAAACTTTTGATGGAAGTGTATCATTGAGAAAGACAGAAGAAACGCCAGGAATGATTAAGCCACAAGGAGCAAAAGTACAAACTGCAGTATTACCTGAAAGAAGATTATTGGATGAAGTAATTCAAAAAGTAAACGAATTATATTCAGGACAATTCACAGATGGAGATAATCTAATAGTAGAAAATTTAATGAATACTATTATGGAAGACAAAAATATCAAAGATTTAGCTAAAAATAATAATGAAGATATGTTTACAAAATCAGTATTTCCTAAAGTGTTTAGTGAGAAAACAGCAAAATGCTACAAAGAGAGTGCAACTTCATATAAAAAATTATTTGAAAATAAAGAATTCTATGATGCAATCATGAATTCTTTAGGAAATGTTATTTATAGACTAATGAAAAACGAATATGATGAAGAAGATAAAACACAAGATAACAATTTAAAGGTTGCAGAAGATAGCGAAGAATATAAATTGGAGGAGTAGTAATGAATCAAAATGTTGTAACAATGATACTAAAAAATGGAAACGCTACAGGAATAATTCAATGCAATTTAGACGAATGGATAGGAGTAAGCTATAAAATACCTAGAAGTAAAATAAAGGAAGCAAAGGAACTAAAAGGAATAAATAATACTGGCGTATATATTTTATTTGGAGTAGATGAAACTATAGGAGAGAATAGAGCTTATATTGGTGAAGCAGAAGATATATATGTTAGGTTATTGCAACACAACAAAAACAAACAATTTTGGAGTGAATGTATTGTATTTGTGAGCCAAGATAACTCGTTAAATAAAGCACATATTAAATTTATTGAAAATGAACTATATATGAAAGCTAAGAATATAAATAGATATTTAATTGAAAATAATTCTAAACCTACTAAATCAACATTAGATGGAGCAGATGAAATAAGGGCAATAAAATTTCTTGAAAAAGTAATGCTTTTAACATCTGTATATGGCTATCATATGTTTGATGAAATACTTAAAGAAGAATTTAGAGAAAACATTAATGATTTATTATACTTGACTAATAATAATATTGAATATGCAAAAGGTATTTTGACTGATGAAGGATTTGTTATTTTGAAGGGTTCAAAAATAAAAAGTGAAATTGCTACATCTTTGTCACCAAGCTTAATTAAATATGTAGAAAGAGAACGTAATTCTAAAGACATAAAAGATAATGTATTTATAAATGATCATTTATGCTCTACTCCATCAATGGCAGCAGTTATTATTTTAGGAAGAAATTCTAATGGATATAATGAGTGGAAAAACAAAGAAGGAGTAAGATTAAAGGATTTAATCAATTAAATGTAAATTCTATTTGAGAAATAATTACATAATATTTAAATAAAAACTTTCTTTTTTGGAAATAATATGATATAATATTATTGTAGTGAAAAGGAGAGTTTTTATTATGTTAGGAGAAAAAATAAAATTATATAGAGAAAGTAAAAATATGACTCAAAATGAAGTGGCTGATATACTAGGAGTAAAAGCAGCAACAATATCAAAATATGAAGCTGGAACATTAGAACCGAATATTGAGTCATTAAAAAAGTTATCTGAATTATATGAAGTTTCAATTGATGATTTACTAAAAGAGGATGATTTTGATATATCTAAGATAAACATCTTAGAAGTGTT
>CANRQH010000073.1 GCA_947632745.1 uncultured Clostridia bacterium
AATTCAAAAAATCTCTAATCCTTTGCTATTGTTAAGGACTAGAGATTTTACTCTTTTAAAAGTGTTTAAGTTGAGAACAAAACTATGATAACATAAAATCTTAATAATGTCAATAAAAAAGAACGAAATTTTTTTGATGGTAGGGAGAATAACAAAAATTGTTGAAATTTGTAAAAAAATATGGTATAATGAAATCTACATAAAAGAGAAAAAATCTAAAAGAAAAGTAATATTTCACATTTATTTGTGTCTTCCAAGCGAAGCGAGAAAGGAATGAAATTTATTATGAAAGTAGTATTCTATTCAAATTTTTTAACACATCATCAAGTACCATTTTGCTTAGAAATGCAAAAAAGATTAGGAGAGGACTTTAAATTTGTATCAACAGTAAAAATATTTAAATGGAGATTAGATTTAGGATTTAAAGACCTAGATCAAGAATATGATTTTGTAGTAAGGGCATATGAAAGTGAAGAAATGAAAGAAAAAGCATTAAAACTTGCGACAGAAAGTGATGTTGTAATAATTGGCTCTATTACAGATGAATATATTATAGAGAGATTAAAACAAGACAAAATTACTTTTAGATACAGATACAGAGTATTTATTTTTCCAGATGGATTTTTTAAAACAGTATTTAATAAAGAAAAAATGAAATTAGCTTTTGATAGACACATAAAATACAGAAAGAATAAAAACTTATATTTACTAACAGCAAATGGATATGGAGCAAATGATTTTAATTTTTTAGGACTATATAAAGATAAAATTTATAAATGGGGATACTTTTTAGAAACAAATCATTATGACATTGAAAAATTAATAGAAGAAAAAGAAAAAAATGAGAAAATTCAAATTGTATGGGTTGCAAGATTTATAAAATGGAAGCATCCAGAAGTAGTTATAAAATTAGCTAAAAAGTTAAAAAAACAAAATTACAATTTTGAAATAAAGATGTTAGGCACAGGTGTGCTTGAAGAAAAAATAAAAAAGAAAATAATAAAAAACAATTTACAAGATGTTGTAACAGTTGTAGGACAAGTTCCAAGTGATAAAGTTAAAGATTATTATGAAAAAGCAAATATTTTTATTGCAACAAGTGGAAGCAATGAAGGTTGGGGAGCTGTAGTAAATGAATCAATGAATGCAGGATGTGCAGTTATAGCAAATCAAAAAATGGGGTCAGTTCCATTTTTAGTAAAACATAATGAAAATGGACTTATGTACAATTCATTTAAAGAATTAGAAAATAATGTTAAACTTGTTATTGAAAATAAAGAATTAAGAAAAAAATTATCAATAAATGCATACAAATACATAACAGAAAAGTGGACAGCAAGTACAGCTGCAGAAAATTTAATAAATTTATTTGAATCAATTGTAAATAATAAGAAGTATGAAATAAACGAAGGACCAGCAAGTAAAGCAGAAAAATACAAAAAAGAGATAAATAAAGGTTAGTTTGAAATAAATAATTTATATGTACCTTGCAAGCAAAACCAGAAAGGAATGGAATTTTATATGGACAAAATTTCTATAATAATACCAGTGTATAATGTAGAAAAATATATACATACAAGTATAGAATCTGTTTTAAATCAAACTTATAGTAATTTAGAAATAATATTAGTTGATGATGGTACAAAAGATAATTGTGGTAAAATTTGTGATGAATATAAGAAAAAGGATAATAGAATAAAAGTAATTCATCAAGAAAACATGGGATTAGCAGAAGCTAGGAATTCTGGAATGAAAATTGCAACTGGAAAATATATTATGTTCTTAGATTCAGACGATTTCTATGAAAAAAATTCTTGTGAAGTATTATATAATGAAATTACAAAAAGAGATGCTGATTTTGTAATTGGAAATTATATACATGTTGACACAGAGGGAAACAAATGGGAAAATCCATTATTTGACGCTAAAATATATACAAACTTTAAATTATCTATAAGAGATTACCAAAAATCTTTTTTTGTAATGAATTCTGTTGTATGGAACAAAATTTATAAAAGAGAATTTATTGAAAAAATGAATTTAAAATTTATTAAAGGAACACTTGCTGAAGATGCGATTTTCTCAACTTTTTGCTATGTACATTCAAATAATGCATATTTCATAAATGACATAGTATATAATTATAGACAAAATGCAGCCAATTCAACAATTTCAACTACTTGTACTAAAAAATACTTTGAAAAAATAGATGAAGCATATAAATTAATATTTGAAAATTTTGAAACCACTAATAATATAGGATTTTACAGATATTTTTATGCTAGAATTATGCCATATTTATTGTGCAAAATAATTGACTCAGAAGCATTAGAAACTGATGAAGAAAAAATAGATGTAATAAAAATGCTAAAATGGTTTTTCAAACAAAAAGAAGAATATGATGTGTATGTAGTAAATGAAATGTTAAATGAAATAGTAAATAACATTTTAGAAGAAAATTATGAAAATGCTTTAAAAAAGATTGAAGAGGCAAGTCAGTATAGAAAAAAAATAAGTTGTGTAAAAGCAGAAAAAATGTATGCACCAAATCAAGAATTATATAAGCATATGTCTGAAAACGACTATAAATACTAAAATTATATAAGAATATGTTTTAAAATGAAAATATAAAAAAAGTCATTTTATTGTTATTAGTATCTTAGCAATAAAATGACTTTTTAAATTAGGCTTTTCCGTAAGAGAAACGCCTAATTTTTTTGTGAAAATTTTGTGAAACATATTTACAATAAAGAATATAAATGATAAGATGATAAAAAATCAAAGAATAGTAAGGAGGAAACATTTGTGATTGAAGTAAAAAATGTCACCAAAAAGTACGGAAGCTTTGTAGCCGTAAATGATATTAGCTTTAACATAAAAGATGGAGAAGTAGTTGGATTTTTAGGTCCAAATGGAGCAGGAAAAAGTACAACTATGAATGTTATAACAGGTTATATAGAACAAACAGAAGGAAATGTTATAGTTAATGGTTTTGACACAATAAAAAAAGCCAAAAAAGCAAAGAAAGAAATTGGATACATGCCAGAGGGGGTGCCTTTATATACTGATTTAACAGTAAAAGAATTTGTTACATATATGGCAGAATTAAGAAAAGTAGAAAGAAAAATAAAAAAACAAAAAGTCCAAGAAGTATTAAAGGAAACAGGTTTAGACACAATGCAAAATAAACTTATAAAAAATTTATCAAGAGGACAAAAACAAAGAGTAAGTTTAGCTGGAACATTAGTAGGAGACCCTAAAGTTATAATATTAGATGAACCTACAGTTGGATTAGATCCTAAGCAAATAACAGAAATAAGAAGTTTAATTAAAAATTTAGGAAAAAAACATACTGTAATTTTAAGTTCACACATACTTTCAGAAGTTAGTCAAATATGTGATAGAGTAATTATAATAAACAAAGGTAAGATTGTTGCAGAAGATACACCAGACAACCTAGAAAAGAAAGTATCAAATAAAAATATAATATATGTAACAGTTGAAGATAATGAAAATAAAGTAGATAAAGTAGCAAATAAAATTAATGGTATAAAATCTATAAAATTAGTAAAAACAAACGAAGATAAAACAAAACAATACGAAATTTCAGGAGAAGACGGCATTAACTTAAACAAAATTATCTTTAGTGAATTCGCTAAAGAAAATATTACAATTTTTGAAATGAAAAAGCCAGAAGCAACTCTAGAAGATGCATTTATGAAAATAATAAGAGAAGGAGGGGATAAATAATGGGGGCAGTAATAAAAAAAGAATTAAGAAATTATTTTTTATCACCAATAGGCTATATAGTAATAGGAATTTTCTTAATTGCATTTAGTAGTTTCTTTTATTTAACTACAATATATGAATCAAGAGCAGATTTAACCTATTTATTCTATTACACAGCATTATATGGTTTAATGTTTATCACTCCACTTCTTACAATGTGGACATTTGCAGGAGAAAGAAAAACAGGGACAGATCAGCTTATCTTAACAGCTCCAGTAGGAATGTTGGGAGTTGTTGTAGCTAAATTTATAGCAGCTTTACTTTTAATTATTATACCTGTAATTTTTACACTTATGTATTTTGGAATTTTATGTTTTTTTGAAGTTCCAAATATTCCATTATATCTAACATCAATGTTAGGATTTATATTACTTTCAATGGCATACATATCTTTTGGAGTATTAGCATCAAGCCTTACAGAATCTCCAATTATTGCTGGAATATTAACATTTGCATTTGTATTTGCAGCAACATGGATTCCATTGTTAGTTGAGAGTTTATCAGGATTATCATTAATGGATAAATTTACAAGCTTTTTATATGGTCAAATAGATATTGCAACTGTAATTTTATTCTTAAGCATTACAATATTATGCATTTTAATTACAATGATAATTATGCAAAGAAGAAAGAGCATAAAATAGAAAGGAGAGAAAACATTGAATAATAAAAATAAAAATATGCCAGTAAAAGTTAAAAATAACAATAAAGAAAAAGAAAAATTTGGAACAAGATTTATAAATACAATAAAAAAGAAATGGCTAATAAGTGGAACAAACACAGTTCTTTTAATTGCGATATTAATTGCAATAACAATATTATTAAATAAAGTTGTTGGTTCATTTGATTTAACACCTATAGATTGTACATCAAATAAAGAATATACATTAACAAAAGAAAGTAAAGATAGAGTTAAGGATTTAGAAAATAATATAAATATATACCTTGCAGGTTATAATGAAGAAGATGTAACCATTTCATTAATAAAACAATATAATAAAGCTAATAGCAATATTAATGTTGAAGTAATTGACCTTAATGAAAGAACAGACATTGCAAGCAAATACGAAATATCAAGTAATTCAACTGCAATAGTTGTAGAAAGTGGAGAAAAATCTAAAGTTTTATATTCAGACGACTTATATACATATGATAATAATTATAATACAATAGATTTAACAGAAGAAAAAATCACTTCTGCAATTATAAATGTAGTAAGTGAAAAAGTACCTAATGTTTATTTCCTAGAAGGATATTCTGATTATAGTTTAGATTATGCTGGAGGAATGAGTTATTTAGCTACTTATTTAGATGATGAAGTTTTAAAATATGAAACATTAGATATTCTAGTTAAAGGTTCAATTCCAGAAGATTGTAATACATTAGTTATAACAACACCTTCAAAAGACTTTGATGATTTAACAACAGAAGAAATTATAAAATATATTAATAAAGGTGGAAATATTTTGTGGTTAAATTCAAGCTATCCAGAAAGCCATGAATTAAAAAATGTAAATAAAATTTTAGCATTATATGGAGTAGATCCATTTGAAGTAGGATATATTTATGAAACAGATACAGAAAAAACAATTTTAGGATATGCTGGATGCATGGTTGAAGACCTAGGAAATAGCGAAATTGATAGAAATTTATCAAAAGCAGTACTTATAAATAGTACAAAAGTAAATATAAATAATGACAAAATCGAAGAATTAAATGTAAAACAACAAACAATAATTTCATCAGGGGATACAGCATATTTTAGAAAAAATATATCAAATACATCTAGTTCAACAGATGGAGATGAACAAGGAAGCTTTACAATTGGAGCAATTTTAACAAAACCTTTAAATGAAGATTCAAAAGAATCTGAAGAAGAAGATAATGAAGAGGAAAATAACGAAGAAGATACTTTATCATCAAAACTTGTAATATTTGGAGACAATAACTTTGTTTCAGATATGCAACTTGCAAGTAATATAACTCCAATGTTAGGATTATATAATAATAAAGATGTTGTTTTAAATTCAATAGCATATTTAACAGACCAAGATGAAGGTATTACAGTTAGAAAAGAACGTGAAGCACAAAGTGACTTTACAGCAACTGATGGTCAAAAAGCTATTATAATGAGGGTAATATTTGCAGTTCCAGTAGTAATAATAATAATAGGAATTGTAATTTGGCAAATAAGAAGAAGAAAAAAATAAACATATAAAATAAGACTCTTATATATATTTATATAAGAGTCTTATTTTTAAGAAATATATTTAAGAAAGGGAAGAGCCTATGATTTTATTTACAATATTAGGAGCCTTAATTCGGGGCTGGATTTGCATCTGGTCAAGAAATTTATTTATTTTTTTATAGGTTTGGAAAAAATGGTATAATAGGAATTTTGTTATGTAGTATAATTATAGGCTATATAATTTATAAAGTATTAAATATAATATACAACCATAAAATAAATACATATAAAGAATTTTTAGAATATATATTTATAGATAAAATTAAATTAACTAATATAACAAATATTATAATAAATTTATTTTTATGTATGACATTTTTCATAATGATATCAGGATTTGGAACTTATTTTGAAGAGCAATTTCGGAATAAGTAAAATGATAGGAAGCTTATTTATTGTGTGTATATGTTTTATTTTATTTTTAAAAAATATAGAAAGTATTACAAAAATAAATAGTGTTATAGTTCCAATATTAATTGTAACTATATTAATAATAGGAACTAAAAATTTAATAAATATTAATTTTA
>CANRQH010000074.1 GCA_947632745.1 uncultured Clostridia bacterium
TTTTTGTATTTTTCTTCAACTGCTTGAATTTACTTTTGCACAGCTACTAGAATTTACTTTTTCAATCAAGCTTTTCTTCATAAACAGATATATCTATTGCATTAACATACCCTTCTTCTGAATAAAATATTTCTACATTGTAAGTATATTTATCAGAAATTACACTAGCAATTTGCTCTGCTTTTTCTTCATTTTTAGCTCCATCTTGTACATATACTTTTACTTTGTTACCACTAACTACTTGATAATCTGACATATTATTTCTAAGCAATTTTATTAATTTTTGTACATGTTCATATTTTAAATTTTCACCTTGATATAGAATAAATTGATTATTAAATTTTTGTTTTTTAGTTTCTATATCATTTTGTTCTTTTTCTTCACGTTCTTTTTCTTTTTGATCAATCCATATTAAAATATTGTTTAGTAATTTTGTATTAATTTTAGATTGACTTGTGCTTACTTTTTGTATCATTGCTTTTTCTAAGTTTTCTATTAAAGATATAATTCTATCCCCTTCATAGTCATTTAGTAGTATATTATTGGTTTCATCTAATTTAACTGGCATTTCTTGTTCAGTTGAATTAGTAATATTTCTATTATATTCTAAACTGATATTTGAAATTTTATTACTTGCATAATTTAAACCAATATTTATTGTTACTCCATTATCTTGCTTTGCAGTGTTTATTTGGGTTTGTATTTTTTGAGTATCATCACTATATCCAATTATTCTTGTATGTTCTGATTCGTTATTTAAATTTGCTAAAGTATATATTTTTGTATCTGTCATTTCTCCATTAACTTTTGTAACTCTTAAAGTAGCTGTTTTTCCTTCTTTGCTATCTATATCTAATATAATTTCTGTTTCTTCTGTTTTTATTGATGTTCTTACTGTATTTTCCCTTTTTTGATATACAGTAAATACTATTTGTCTTGAATCTTCCCCTTCATATTCTATTAAATTAGATATTTCTTGTAATTTTGATGTATATATTTCTTTTAAACTTTCTCCTTCTGGCTCATTAAACCCTGCTTCTTTTATTTTCGTATCTATTGCATCAATTTTAGATAATATAATTTGGTCACTTACTGCCTGATTTAAAATCCTTTTATATATTTTATCAAGCTCATTTTTTGTTATAGTTAATGAATATGCATTTGTATCTACAATTTGTCCATTACTTAAAGTAATTGTTGCATTTCTTTGTTTGTTATAACTTTTTGAATCTATATCAGAAAAAATTGTATTTATATAAGTATTTGCTAAACTTTCTATTTCTTCTTCAGAAAAATTACATAGTCCTTTTATATCAACTTTATTTAATTTTTCTGAAAAATATTGACCATTATATCCCATACTAGATATTAAATATGAAATACTTTCATTTTCAATACTAACAAATTGTTTTACTAAATTTGCTAGTCTAAAACCATATTGATTTTCTTGTTCTATGAGTTGTAATCTTACTAGTGTTTCATCTCCATATTTTAAATAGTTATCTTTAAAAGCTTCTCCTTTAGAATTATTTACAACAGCTTCTCCTGTTATATTATATACTTCCTCTTCATCGTTTTCGCTCTCTAAATATTTTAAATTTGCATCTGTTTTTTCAATATAATCATTATTTTGTAAATAATCTATAATATTTTCTTCTGAAGAAATGTCAACTATGTCTGCTACGTTTTTTAAATCTTGTGAAATGTATTTTTTAAATAACATTTCATTAGATTTAAACATATCTGTTGTTATAAAAAGTATTACACTTAAAGCACATAAAACAATTAATATAACTGCTAACATTATTATAATTATTCTTGTCTTCATCTGATTCATAAATTATTTCCTTCCTCCTTTATTTTTTCATTCTTTGATATAATGCTTCATATAATATTATTCCTGTTGATACCGATGCATTAAGAGATTTTATATTTCCCATCATAGGGATTTTAACTGAAAAATCACAATTTTTCCTTACTAACTCACTTATTCCTTTTGCCTCATTTCCTATTACTATTGCTATTGGCATATTTAGGTCTTGTTCAAAATAATATTTTTTTGCATCTATTAGAGTTCCACAAATCCATATACCTTGTTCTTTTAATTTTTTTATTGTGTCTGTTATATTGTTAACTCTAGCAATTTTCATATATTCTAATGCTCCACTTGCAACTTTACTTACTGTACTATTTATACTGGCTGCTCTTCTTTTAGGTATAATTATTCCATGAACTCCTGCAGTTTCTGCTGTTCTAATTATTGCCCCTAAATTATGAGTATCCTCTATTCCATCTAATATTAAAATAAAAGGTTGTTCATTTCTTTCTTTTGCCACATTTAAAATATCTTCTACTTGGGCATATTCATATGGTGGAACTATTGCAATTACTCCTTGATAATTTTCAGTCTGTGCCATTAAATCCATTTGTTTTTTGTCTTTTTCAACTACTATAACTTTTTTTTCGTCTGCCATTGCAATTATTTTGTTTATTGAACCTCTTTTTTCTCCTTTTGTTACATATATCTTATTTATATCTTTATTACTTTCTAAAAGTTCTATAACAGCATTCCTACCCTCTATTTGGTCTGTAAAAATATTTTCTATTTCTTCTTCTATTTTGTTTTCTTTGTCCTCATATCTTCTTGTTTCTCTTCTTCGTTGCATTGAACCTCTTCTATCTACTATTCCTCTATTATTTTCTCTTCTTATATCTTTTCTTCTTTCTTCATTTCTTCTGTTTGGTATTTTTCTACGTTCCATTTTTAAATCACCCTCATATTTTTAATTTTCTACTTTCTTTGAAGACTTTAAAATTAATGTTATTGATATCACTATATTTATTATAAAAGACACAAAACATATTGTAAAAAGAGTATTTGAATCTATTGAAGAATATATTAAATTAACTATTCTATTTTGTGACTCAGTATCTCCCACATCTTCAAAAGTATATGAAAATAAAAGAATTGTAACACATGAAATTATATATAAAACATAGTCAATTGTTTTTCTGTCTTTTAAATTTGATACGGTTATTCCTGCAACAGTAAATAAGGAAAACATTCCAGGTATTATTGGTATCCAACAAAGAAAACATGTTAACCATCCTATTGTTATTAACTTACCATATAATGATAATAACAAAACTATTATAGTTATTATAATTAATGTAATTCTATATTTAGATTTAGGTTTTTCATTTGTATTATTTAAATTATTAATTGGATTAATATTATTATTTTCTTCCATATTTATTTTTCCTCTAATTTAAATTGGAGCGGGTAGAGGGAATCGAACCCTCACCACCAGGTCGGAAGCATGGGATTCTGCCATTAAACTATACCCGCATGTTAAATACTATTATACTAGAATTTATCAAATATTTCAATAAAAATTCAAACTTTTTTGATATTTATAGCAATTTATTCTACTATTTGTTATATAAATTCGCTATTTTTTTACTTTTATGTACTAAATGTACCAAAAAGGACGCCTAAATTGACAGACGTCCTAAAATTATTTTCTTGCAAATTTTCTTTCAATTTCATATTTAGATAGTTTTATTACAGTAGGTCTTCCATGTGGACATGTAAATGGGTTAGGAAGCTCTAAAAGTTTTTCCATTAAGCTATCTACCTCTTCTTTTGTAAGCTTCATATTGGCTTTTACTGCTGCTTTACATGCTATTGTTGCTAAAAATTTTTCTTCTTTTTCTTGTTTAGCTGTCCTTGCTACTGTATTTATTTCATCTAAAGTTTCTTTAAATAATTCTTTTGTATCTAAATCTAAACATATTTCTGGAACACCAGATATTTTTATTGTATTTTCACCAAATTCTTCTAATATGAAACCTGCTTGTCTAAATAAATCAAAGTTGTCTTTTGCTATGTCCATTTCTTTATGAGTCAATGTGACTATATCTGGTAATAACAATAATTGTGATGATTTTTCTCCATTTTCAAAGAAATTCTTTTTTACCTTTTCATACATTATTCTTTCGTGTGCAGCATGTTGGTCCATTATGTATATTTCATCATCTATTTCTAAAATGATATATGTATTAAATGCTATACCTATAAATTTATAAGCTTTTTTCTTATAATAATCTGGCTCAGACTCAAACATAGATACATTGCTGTCTTCCATTTTTGTATCTATTTTGTAATAATTATCTTCGTTTGTATCTTCTTTTTTTCTGCCTCCATATGGCTCTTTTCCAAATAGTTTTTTATACATTTCTTCAAATGATACTACTGTTTCTTTTACATCATCTGATTCTACCGCTTCTTTATTATCTTCTAATGCTACTGTTTCTTTTACTTCCTCTGATGCTACCGTTTCTTTAACATTTTCTGCATTTTCTTCTTTAGAATCTTCGTAAGGATTTTTTTCTTCCATATTTTCTTCTTCATTTAGATTCTCTTTTTCTTCATAATTTTCGTTTTTCTCTATCATGTTACTCTCATCTATTGTTGTTCTGTTTTCTTCATTTATTTCATTTTCTTCTAATATTTTATTTTCTTCTATTATATTATTCTTTTCTGCTTCGTTTACATTTATTTTGCTTTCTTCTTTACTTTCTTGATTTTCCTCTTTTGATATTATAGTGTTATATTTTGCCTGCATATTTTTATATTCATCAGTTAATTTGATACTTGGATTTTGTTCAACTTCCTTTTTCAAACTTTCTTGTAAAGCTTTTAATCTTGCTAAGTAGTCAGTACCTATTGACATTGTACTTGACGAATTTACATTTGATGGCTCAGTATTTGTTGCTTCACTATTCGATGTCTCACTATTTTGTGAAATAGAATATGTTTCTTGAGTTTTTTCTTCTATATTTTGAATTTTGAATGCATCTTTTGAAGCTTCTTTTATTTCTTGAGTCTTTTCTCTATCTGTCATAAAGCCTTCTTTTAATAATGTATCTTTTATAGCATGATATACAGCTTTAAACACTATATTTTCTTCTGCAAATCTTACCTCTAATTTTGCAGGGTGAACATTTACATCTACTTTTGATGGATTCATTTCTACGTTTAAAATTAAAAATGCAAATTTTCCTATTGGAAGCATTCCCTTAAAAGCCTGTTCTACAGCAGATGACAATGTTTTATCTTTTATATATCTTTCATTTACAAAGAAAATTTGGTTTGACCTATTTGACCTTGCAATATTTGGCTTTCCTATTACTCCTTTTATTTTTATATATTCATAATCATATTCTACATTCATTATATTTTGGGCAGTTTCTTTACCATAAATATTATATATTACATCTATTAAATTTCCATTTCCACTTGTTTGAACTACAGTTTTTCCTGAATTGATAAATTTTATTGCTATTTCTGGATGAATTAAAGCAATTCTTGTAACTACATCCTCAATATAACCAGATTCTGTAAAATCTTTTTTCAAAAATTTATATCTAACTGGAGTATTAAAAAATAGATTTCTTACTGTAATTGTAGTTCCTTTTGAACACCCTATTTCATCTAAAGAAAGTACGTCTCCACCTTCTACAATAATTCTTGTACCTATGTTTTCTTCTTCTGTTCTACTTACTAATTCCACATTTGCTATTGCTGCAATACTTGCCAAAGCCTCTCCTCTGAACCCCATAGATTTTACAGTATCTAAGTCATTACTTGACCTAATTTTACTTGTTGCATGACGTTCAAAAGCAAGCTCTACATCATCTTTTGCAATTCCTTTTCCATTATCTGTAATTCTTATAAATGATATTCCACCGTTTTTTATTTCTACAGTAATGTTTTTAGCTCCTGCATCTATGGAGTTTTCCATCATTTCTTTTATTACAGAAGCTGGTCTTTCTATAACTTCTCCTGCAGCTATTTTGTTTATTGTTAATTCATCTAATAATACAATGTTTCCCATAAAATTTTCTTCCTTTCTCCTAAAAGCTTGAAATACAAGCTTTTATTGCCTTCTTATGTTTTTCTCTAATTTTGAATTTTAATTTTATTTTCAGAGAAATTATATCATTAATAATTTATGTTTTCAACTGCTGTAACACATTTTTTTTCAATTCATATTATATAACATACAAATGATTACAAAAAGATAAGAAGAACTAAAAAATTGTAAACAAGGAGGTTCAAACTATGTGCTGTAACAATAATGATGAAATTCTTTGGTTCATTATTCTTTTCTTACTTCTTTTCTGTGGCGGATGTGGAAACAGATGCTGTAACAACGGCTGTAATTCCTAATAACACGCTTTACATTACTTAATTTTTATTAAAAGAAAGGTGGTGAAACAATTATGCCAGAAAATAGAGGAGGATGCGGATGCGGTTTCGGATTTGGTGATGACTGCATTTGGATTATAATTCTTATTCTTTTAATATTCTGCTGTTGTGGTGGAAATAACAGAGGTGGATGTTGCTAATTAAATTTTTAGTTTT
>CANRQH010000075.1 GCA_947632745.1 uncultured Clostridia bacterium
ATTAAGTTTCTGTTACAAAAACATTACATATAACTAAGTTTTAACATTTTTTATATCTAAAACTATTATCTAGTAACTATTTTTTCTTAATTTTTCAAAAAACCCTTGACAAACATGCAAAAATATTATATACTACAAATTGTTGTAATAATTGCTCCCTTAGCTCAGTTGGTTAGAGCAACCGGCTCATAACCGGTAGGTCCAAGGTTCGAATCCTTGAGGGAGCACCAAAAAAGTCGAACTTAGTTCGACTTCTTTTTTTACCAATTTTTTCCCTGTGAACCGAAATAATCTTTTTGTAGATTTATATATATATCTTCATTTTCTCTTTGCTCATTTATTGCTTGTTCTTTTATATCTTGTATTTTTGCTTCTATAGATTCACTTTCATCTTGTGATTGATTTTCTTTTTCTTCCTCTTGTTCTTCTTTTTCATCATTTTCTTCTTGTTTTTTTAATTTTTTCAATCTATCTATTTCTTTTTGAATATCTTTCTTTAATTGTTCAGCTTTTAAACTATGCCCATTATTATTTTCTTTATTTGCACAGCCATTTTCAGTTAAAACATTTATTGCTTGTTCATATTGATTTATTGCATTATTTATACTTTGTTCATCATTTTCGTCTAAATCAACTGTTTTACATATTGCAAGTGCATAATTAATTCTAATATTACATTCTTTGTCTTTTGGAATATACCCTTTTAAAGATTTACTGTATTCTTCTATTGCTTCTTCATATTTTCCATTTTGATAAAATATGTTTGCATAATTATAGTGTGCAACATAGCTTTCAGGGAAATCTAGAAAAGTCAATGCTTTTGCTCCACTTTCTGAATATTCCCCATTATTATATTTATTTATTAGAATAGTATTTTGTGAAATATTGTACAACAATTTTAATGTTATAAATATTAGTATTATATACACTACAACTAATACTTTCCTTTTCATTACATTCTCCTCATTTTTAATATAAAATCTAGTATTATTAAAATTACTAGTGGTACAGCAAAATAATAATATATATCACTATATGAATTTACTTTTTCTTCATTTGATTGTGAATTTGATACTATTTTTTTTATATCACTTAATTTGTAATTTATATTTGATGTTTTGCTCATTTGTATATAGTCAATTTTTAAATCAGATGCTATCTTTTTTAAATTTTCTTCATCTATTTTAGATATCGCAGTCTTTCTACTGTATGCATCATCATAGTAATATTTATAATAATATTCACTACTTGGATTGTCAACATAAAGGCTGTTTACCATTTTTCCACCGCTCTAAAGTTCCATACCCAAGAACTGCACCATTTAGAACATATGGCCCTATATCCGAAAATGATTCTAATGCTTCACTTTCTTTAGTTATTTCTCCATCAGATATGAAAAATACAATAAATTTAGAATTTCCTTCTTGCCTTTCTTGTTCATTTTTTAATGTTTCTTCAAAAACATCTTTTACTAAATTCATTGATGTTCCTTTAGCATAAAAATCATTTTCAAGTTTAATAGCTTTTAATTCAGCTTGTACCATATCGCTATCAGTTGTAAAAGGTATTTCTCTTTGGGCAATATCTCCAAATGTAATAATTGAAAATTTACAACCTTGCAACTCATCTACAATATAACAAAGGTCATTTACAACTCCCTCAAATCTTTCATGAGTTCCATTATAATCTAATGCTCTCATACTTACACTTGTATCTATAACAAATAATACACTTAAATCTGAATTTATAGATGTGCTCTCTCCATTTGGAATCATAAATCTTAAATTTATTATAAATAATAAAATAATTATTCCTATTTTTATGCACACATTGATTCTATATGTTTTTAATAACTTTTTTTGCCTATCAGTTATTTCATTGCTTTTCTGGGTTTTAATTAAATTCTTTATTTTTTTGTCATTTATTATAAATATAATTAAAACCGCAGATAATATTGTCATAACCCAAATTGGTATTATCGGATTTGTTATCATTTATTTGCTCCTTTTTGCTTTTTATATTTTTATCATTTTCTCTATTATAATTAAGATAACAAATATAATAAGTATAATTATTACTATTTTTTCAGGATGGTCAGTTACATAAGTTTTTTTGCTGGTTTTTAATAATGAAGTCTTTGTTTCTTTTATTTCATTAACTATGTTTGTTGACATTTGACTTAAATTTCCTGTATAAAATTTTCCTCCTGCATTTTGTTCTATAGCCTTTTTGTAAGATGCAATCTTTTCTTCTGAGGTATATATATTCATTTGTACTGTTGGACAATATGCATAAATATTAACATTATATTGTTTGCACAAATCACATGCATCTTCAAGTGAAACTGTCTCAGTTCCAGCAAGAACATTGTCTGTTGCAAAAATAATTATTCTTGTCCTTTGTTTATCTGTCTTTAAATTTGGAAATGAAAATAGTGTTCCAGCTAGTCCATCTCCTATAAGCGAACTTCCTCTAGTTTCTGCATCTTTTCCTACTCCTCCATACCATAAAGTGGGAATACTCTTTCCATTTTCTTCATATGTAACAGGAGGATTTCCATTATATTGTATTGCAATATTTAATTGTTCTTCAATTTTTTCAAAACATTCATTTATATAATCATAATCATCTGTAAGAGGACAATAGACCATAGGTGCTGTATTATATAAAACTATTCCTATTCTATCCCCTTTTATTTCAGGAAGTATTTCTTTAAATTTTTTTATTAATTCTAAATTAACTTCACTCTGTGATGTGGAAATATCAAGTCCCATAAGAATATCTCTGTTTAATTTTTCTTCACTTTTTGTTGTAGTTGTTATTGGTCTTGAAATTAGTACTCCTGTAAGTACAATACATATAATACTTAAAATTTTAACTGCATTAGATAATATTAAATATTTCTTCATTTTTGCTTTATAATACTCTGTTTCTTTTATATATTGAGTATTAGCCACTTTTTTTCCATTAGTATAATTCGATTTTTTATTAAATTTTATAAAAAATAAAGCTATACTCAATACAAAACATATAATTAAAGCAATTGGATACATTAATTCCATTGTTTTATAACTCTCCTTGCTTTGTTTATTGAATTGCTAAAATCCCCTACAGATTTCATAGCAAATTCTGGCTCATAATATTCTTCTATTAATTCATACAAAACCGGAATATCAAGTTTTTTTATTTCTTTTAAAGAATAATTTTGTGTTGTAATATCTGTTACTTCAAAAACAAATAATCTAATAGATTCACTTATAAGTTGATATGCTGTTCTTAATTCTATCATATTGCTTGTATATCTATATTCAATAGAATCTAATTGATTTAAATATTTACCTTTTATTACAGGAATATTTTTTATATTTTTTTCAGGAATCTCTTTTATTTCATTCTTTTCTTCTTTTATTTTTTTCTTTGTTTTTTTGCTATGCATTAAATACCAAGTCATTGCAATTACAACACAAATTGAAAACAATAAAGGAATTATAGAATATGTAAAAGGTTCTTGTAAATTAATGGATGTTTGCATTTTTTCGCCTTTCTAATATTTTAAAAATATCATTTACTATATCTTTTTGTTTATTTATTGTTGTTGTTACAATTTTATATTTTTTAAATTTTTCTTTTGTTTCTTCATATACTTTTGATTTTATTTGCTGTTCTATATTTTTTAATTTTTCATCTTCTAATATATAATCTGGAATATAGCAATCTTGATCCATATCAAATGCATTGTAACCAGTCATAAAAGCGTCAGAAATATTTATAAACATTACATCATGTAGTAAAGATAATCGTTTTAAATTTTTTTCAGAAATATTACTCATACCTTGAATATCTGTTACAACAAAAATAATCATTCTTCTTCTTATATATTTTAAAACATAATTTATTAAATTTTCTAAATTATTTTCAGTTCCAATTTCTTTTTCATAGGAATTTAAAATTTTTTCTATATTATATAGTCCTGTTTTAAATGGAAATAATTTTATTCCATTTTTTTCTTTATATATTGCACTAATTGAATCTCCATGTTTATCTACTAAATAACTTATAGTTCCTGTAGTCATTAAAGCTACTTCTTTTTTAGAGTCTAAATCTTTTGTATCTGCTAACATTTTTTTGCCTGAATCTAATATAAATAATATATTGTGCTTTTTTTCAGCAATATATTGTTTTATTAAAATTTTATTAGACCTTGCAGAAGCTTTCCAATCTATGTCTTTTACATTGTCTCCTATTACGTATTCTCTTAAATCTTCAAAATTCATGCTTTTGCCCTTATAAATAGAATTATAAGAACCCTCTAAAATATTTGAAGTTTTTTTCTTAGTATAAACATAAAGATTAGCTTTAATTTTAGTAATATATTTCATATTCATATTAAATTTTGTTCCTTTCTTGCTTTACTTACAATGCACACACAAATATAAAAAATTACTGTCTTTCAAGCAAAAATCTTCTTACTTTTATGGTGTTTTTATAGAAGCTATTATTGCATCTATTATTGTTTCTACTTTTACTTCATCTGCAATAGCTTCAAAGCTTAACGAAATCCTGTGTCTTAATACACTATGACTTAATGATTTAATATCATCTGGTGTGACAAATGTCCTTCCGTTTATTAAAGCAAGTGCCTTTCCTGCCTCCATAAAAGCAATAGCTCCTCTTGTGCTTGACCCATTTGTAACATATTTAGCAAGTTCAGGTGCTATAACTTTAGACGCATTTCTTGTTGCATATATAATGCTTATAATATATTTTTTTATTGCTTCATCAATATACACTTTTTTACTTAATGCTTGCAAATATTCTATATCTTCTAAATTTACAACTTTTTGTTTATTTTCAAAAACATTTCTTTCTATTCTGTTTAAAACTTCTAACTCTTCATTTGCAGAAGGATAATTTAAAGTTTCTTTGATTATAAATCTGTCTTGTTGTGCTTCTGCTAAAGGATATGTTCCCTCTTGCTCTATAGGGTTTTGAGTTGCAATTACTATAAATACATCTGGTAATATATAATTTTCCCCACCAATGCTTACTTGCCTTTCTTGCATCGCTTCTAACGTAGCACTTTGAGTTTTAGAACTTGACCTATTTATTTCGTCTAAAAGAACAAAGTTAGCATATATTGGTCCTATCTTGGTCTCAAATTCTGTTGTTTTTGAATTATACGTTTGTGTTCCAATAATATCACTTGGCAATAAATCTGGTGTACATTGTATTCTTGAAAACCTTCCTCCACAGCTTTCTGTTAAAACTTTTGCAGCCGTAGTTTTGGCAAGTCCTGGTACAGATTCTACTAATATATGGCTGTTTGCTATTAAAGAAATTAATAATGAAATTTGTAAATTTCTTTGACCTACTATTCTTGAGGTATAGTATTCAGACATTTTTTTTATTATAGCATTACTTTTTTCTAATTCTTCATTTGAAATATTATTTTCCATCTTTTTTCCATCCTTTAATTTTATTTTAAATTCTAGTAAAAACTGAATTTTTATTTTTTTATTAATACTAAAAAGGAGGACTCTGTTTTAGCCCTCCTAATTTTATTGTTCTTCTCCTCTTCCTTCTGGAAGTGCGTTACTTGGTAATTCAATTCTAATTCTGATTCTAAATACATATGTTGCTGCTCTGACAAACTTACTATTTTTGAATCTTTGCCATAGTGATGGTTTAGCTTCAAATGTTGTTTGTTCTTTATATTGCTCTTCTTGAGATTTTTCATTTGTTTCTTCATTATTTTCTTCTACACTAATTGTTTGTATATTTGCCTTTTCTTTTTTCTTAGCTTTGGCTTTTACTTTTGTTTCTTCTACTTCTTGTACTTCTGCTTTAGCATTTTCTTCAGCTTCTATTTGTTCTATTTTTTCTTCTGGGGTTGGTATTAATTTTAGTGCATCTGATACTTCTATTCCTATGTAACTTAATGCCTTAGAGCTATCTTCTAATCTTTCCATATCTATTTCTATATGAAGATTTGCTTCTAAGTTATTTACTCTAGCTTTAAGTATTTTCATAGCTTCTGTGTATTTTTGAGATGTTTTTCCTTTGCATTTTGCAACAGTATTTAATGCTTCTATTATATCTTCTGGGAAATCTTTATTTGCATTTTCAACTTGTTCTTCCCATCCTTCTTTTTTGTTATCTACTGCTTCTATAAGTTCATTTAAAACTCCAGCTAATGCTATGTTTTCTTCTCTTTGTTTTATTAATTCTTCCACTCTTTTTGTATTTTCCTCAAATTGATTTATAGCATATTCAACTAACCCATATGCAGCATTATATACACTTACAGGAAAATTCTTTTTCTTTGGATATTCTATTAAATATGTTTTTATAGATTCTATTAAATCTTTAAAATATGTATCTTCTTCTAATTGAATAATTTGTTTTTTGTTTTT
>CANRQH010000076.1 GCA_947632745.1 uncultured Clostridia bacterium
ATTACAAATACTTTTGTTTCTGATTATAGTGTTTTAAAAACATTTTGTCCTAAAAAAGAAGAATTAAATTTTACAGGATTTGAAGAGGTATTAAACAAAGGTAAAATTGTTGTTTTAAATATGAATATTGCAGAATATAAAAATTTATCAAAAATAATTGCTGCATATTTAAAACTAGATTTTCAAACTGAAATTATGATGAATTTAAGTAAAGGAAAAAGCAAAAGAACGGCTTTTATTTGTGATGAATATGCAGAATATGTAACAAAAACAGATAGTGATTTTTTCTCTTTAAGTAGGGAGGCTAAATGTATTAACATTGTAAGTACTCAAAGTTATTCTTCTATAAAAAACACTTTAAAAGATGATACTTCTGTTAAAGTTATATGTCAAAACTTAATTAATAAAATTTGGTTTAGAACAGATGACATTTTTACAATAGAAGAAGCTCAAAAACAGCTAGGGAAAGAGGAAAAACAAAGAACATCAAAAAATATTTCAGAAAGTGCAAAACAAACAAAATACAACTATTTTACAAATTCATTAATAAATAAAGATTCTACAATTTCAGAAAGTTTAAATTTATATACTCAAAGTGATTATGTTTATGATACAAATTTTTTTACGCAGGAATTAGAAACATTTAATTCATTGTGTTTTCTGTCAGATGGAAATAAAATTTTAAAACCTAGAAAACTAAAGATGTATCCATATTTTTTAGAAGAAGGAGATGATATAGATGAAAAGTAACAAATATATAACAAAACAAAAAGTACTTTTTTATATAAAATTTATAATAATATTTTCTACAATATCAATTGTATTTGCAAATATTTCTTTAGGTGCAAGCACGCCGAAGCTTGTAAATACTTTAGAGAAAGCTTTTGAAAGCATTGAATCATGGTTGATAAAACTTGCAACGCCAATAGCCGCAATAGCTGTGGGGTCTGGACTATTTATGCAAAAGTTTAGCTTTGGAGATGAAGAAAAAATAAGAACAGGAAAAAAATTAGTAAAAACATCTCTAGTTTCGTATGCTTTTATTTTAGCAATAGATTTAGTATTATCTGCAATTCAATCTTTAATATAGAATGGAAGTGAAGACTTGGAAAATGTAACAGATATTACAACAAATATAATTGAAACAATAAATACTATATTTAAAAATTTATTTTCTTCAATAGACAGTAGTTTATATGAAATTTTAGATGATTTAGTTTTTGTAAATCAAGATATATTAAATGATAAATATTTTGATAAATTATTTGGAACTCAAACTGCAAATGGAATATTGCTAATTGCAAACTCTTTATTGATAGGATTTTTACTTTATTATGCTGCAAAATTTATGATGTCTAATTTTACTTACAATAGAATAGAAAATCCAGCTCAATTTATATTTAAATGTATAATATATGGAATATGTATGAATTGTTCATTTTTTATAATAGAACAAATATTGAATTTGAATTTTAGTGTTACAGCATTAATTAGAGGTTTAGGAGAAGATTTATTTAATAAAAAAATATGTTTTGAAACTTTAATAAATGAAATAAACAGTAATTTATCTATAAACGAAAATGATTTAAATATATTTACAATAGATGGATTAATTAAAGGAACACTTACGGTATCATTATTAAATCTTGTTTTTTCTTATTCTTTAAGATATATAATGATAAAAATTATGATCTTATTTTCTCCATTTGCCTTTTTATCCTTGACATTAGAAAGTACATCAAACTTTTTTAAATCATGGTTTAGAAATTTATTTTCATTATTATTTATACAAATTCTGGTTGCAATTGTTTTGTTATTACTTTTTTCAATGGATTACACAAAAGGAAACCTAACCAATAAATTTATTTATATTGGCGGAATTTATGCTTTAATTAAAGCGAATTCTATTGTAAGAGAATTATTTGGAGGAATATCTACAACAATTCAATCAGGAATTTCTAATTTAAGATTGATGAATAAATAAAATATTGAAGCAAATGAATATTGAGATTTAACAACTAAATAATAAAAAAGAAAGGATGATGCGATGAAATTCATATTTCCACAAAATTATAAATTTAATACAAAAATACTAGGACTTATTGATTATCAAACAGCAATTTTAAACTTAATATGGGGAGGATTAATATTTTTAATTATTAATTTTTTATTTAATAGTTTAAACATAAAAATATTTTTATTTATTGTTTTAGTATTCCCGGTGTTAATTTTTAGTGTGGTAGGAATTAATGGTGAAAATGTAATAAGTGTAATAATTTATATGTCAAAATTTATAATAAAGCCAAAATTGCTTTTATATAATAAATAAATAGCAAAATCTTCTAATTTCAAAATTAATTAGCCTTTTTTCGACTTGAAAGAAAATAAAGAAAAGTGTATAATCTGAAAAGATTTATAAGAAATTGAGGCGGTAAAATGAAGTTAGAAGAAAGCGATAAATCAATGTTGTTTGAAACAACAAGTATTCCAGATATATTTTTAGCAGAATATTTAAATAACATGCCAGGAGACTACTTAAAAATTTATTTATATGTAATCTTTCTTGCAAAATATAATGGAGAAATTGATATAAACAATTTAGCAAAAAAACTTGCTCTTCCTATTAATACAATAAATGATGGAATAAAATATTTAGAAAAAGAAGGTTTTATTTTAAGAAAACAAAAAGGTTTTATAGTTATTAATTTGCAAGAAAAAACTCTAAATAATTTATATAACTTAAAAGTAGAAGGTGGGCAAGAAAAAATAGAGCAAAATGCTAAAAATCAGAAAAAAATACAATTAATTAATTATTTAAATAACATGTATTTCCAAGGAGTTATGGGACCTACATGGTATAGTGATATAGATATTTGGATGGATCAATATGGTTTTGATGAACAAGTAATGTTAAATTTATTTGACTATTGCCATGGAAAATCTGCATTGCATAAAAATTATGTTAAAGCAGTAGCAGAGGCTTGGAAAGCAAATAATATAAAAAATTTAGATGATTTGGAAGACTATTATAAGGCCCAAGAAAAATTAATGAAAATGAAAAAAGAAATTGCTAAGAAAATGGGCAAAAGAAGCGGTCTTACAGAATATGAAGAAGCATATATAGAAACATGGGTAAATGAGTATAAATATGATTTACCAATAATAGAAATAGCTTTAAAAAGAACAACTACTCAAGCAAATCCAAGTTTTGAATATGTAAATAATATTATAAAAGACTGGAATGAAAGGAATTTAAGAACACCAGAAGAAGTAAAGAATTTCTTAGAAGAACGCAAACAAATGAATAAAAAGACAAAAGAAATAAAAAAACAAGTAAAAAAAGAATCTTTTGAACAAAGAGAATACAGTAATTTAAGCTTTTTATATGCAAACAAAAATATAGAAGGAGATGAAAATGAGGGCTGATTTAGATTTTTTATTAGTAGAATATGAGCAAAAGAAAAGAAATGCTGAAAATGATTTAGATATAAGAAAAAAAGAATTATACAAAAAAAATCCTAGACTTGAAGAAATAGAAAATGAAATTAATAAAATATCTATAAATAAAGCAAAAAGCATTTTAATTAATAAATTATCTGATAATTTAAGCAAAAAATTTGATGAAGATTTAATTAATTTAAAAAAAGAAAAAGAAGCAATTTTAGAAAAAGAAAAAATAGATGAATCTTTTTTTAAACCAAAATATGAATGTGAAAAATGCAAGGACACAGGTTATATTACATCTTTAAATAAAAAGAGTGAAATGTGTAGTTGCCTAAAACAAAGATTAATAAATATTTCCTACAATAAATCAAATTTAAGCAATTTACAAAAAGAAAATTTTAAAAATTTTAATGCTAATATATTTTCTAATCAAAAAGATGTAGAAAAATATAAAATGAATATTTCTCCAAGAGATAATATAAAAGCAATAAAAAAAGCAAGCGAAAATTTTATAAATAATTTTGACAATCCAGACACAAAAAATCTATTTTTTACAGGAAATACTGGGCTTGGAAAAACGTTTATGACAAATTGTATAGCAAATGAATTATTAAATAGAGGAAAAACGGTTCTATACCAAACTGCACCTGTTTTGCTTGAAACTATAATTGATAATAAATTTAATAAATATAAAACAAATGATACAAACGATTTTAATAATCAAGTATTAGAAGCAGATTTATTAATAATTGATGACTTAGGAACAGAATGTATAAATTCTATGAAATTAAGTGAGTTATTTACTATAATAAATAGTAGATGTTTAAATTTGAATAATAAAATAACAAAAACAATTATTTCTACTAATTATAATATAGAAAAGATATTTGAAATATACGAAGAACGTATAGGCTCAAGAATTGCAGGATTTTATGATATTTATTATTTCTTTGGAGAAGATTTAAGGTTAAAAAAATAAAAAATTGCCGACTTTTTTAGTCGACAATTATTTTTTATTTTATTTCTTCACCTAAAAATTTTTTAATATTATCTAATTCTGTTTTATAAGTATTATATAAGGTTGTACTCGTAGTTGTATCATAGCCTGCATCATAATTTGCAATAGCATTTTTTAAATTAATAAGTTTAAATTTTTTAGATGAACTTGATTTGTTTTGATATGTATAAATAGGAACATAAGTTGCACTATTTATTTTCATTTTTCCTTCTGCAGTTTTTGTAATACTTAAATTTAATATTGCAGAATCTGTTGTATATGCTTTATTTTGACCTGATATAAAGTTACCTAAGGAATAAACAACAAATCCATCTTTAGTTTGTCCATCTTCTAAAGTAATTTCTCTTTTTTCCATTGGCTCTAAAACATGTGGGTGATTTCCAATTATTAAATCAGCTCCGTTTTGGAATAATAAATCAGCTAATCTTTTTTGTTCATCATTTGGAGATGTTTTATATTCTATTCCCCAGTGCATTGAAACACATATTAAATCAGGATTTTGTTCTTTTGCAAGAGAAAGTTGATTAAGTATTGTTTGTTCATCAATTAAATTTATAGAATATTCTTTGCCTTCTGGGATTGGAATTCCATTGGTTCCGTAAGTAAAGCTTAAAAATGCAATTTGAATTCCTTTTACATTTTTTATTAAAATTTTATTTTGGTCTTCAGGAGATTTGTATGTTCCAGTATGAGCAATATCTGCATCATCTAAATAATCTATGGTGCTTTCTAAACCTTTATATCCAGAGTCATAGCTGTGATTATTTGCAGTCGTTAAAACATCAAATCCTAATTTTTTTAAATTATATGCTAAAGCTTCTGGTGTATTAAATGTAGGGTATCCGCTATATGCTTTGTTTGGCCCTGCAAAGGTTGTTTCCAAATTACCAACTGCTAAATCTGCTGTTTGAATATTGTATTTTACGTCTTCAAACATATGTGAAAAGTCATAAGTTCCGAGTACTTACGTCATAAGCATCATTATAAACAGTATTATGACACATAATATCTCCAGTAAAAGCTAAGTTTATATTTGTTTCTTTTTGTTTATCATCTTTTGAATTTTTTTCTGTTGAGTTTTTATCTGTGCTATTTTCAACGCTTTCTTCATTTGAATTTTCTTCGGCTACTTGCTCTTGATTATTATTTGCTGAGTTTAAAGTAGAATTTTTTACTTTTATAGCTGAATAAATAAATGCAATTAATAAGATTATAATTGCAGTAGCAAAAACTCTTTTTATTAATGATAAATCATCTAAAAGATAATTATTTTTGAATTTTCGATTACTTCTTCTTTTTCTCATTTTCAATTTATCCTTATAATTTATTTAGGTTTTTGGATTTGCCTATAAACCATGATTTAAATTTACCACAAAAATTGTAATTTATCAATAGAAAAAAATAATTATATAAAAAAATTGTGACTAGTAATTGAAAATGTCCCAAATTTTTATAGAGTTGGCAAATAAAAATGTCCTAAATAAAAACAAAAAATAAAAACAAAAAATAAAAACAAAAAATATGAAAAACACTTGCCAAAGAAAAATGCAAATGATATAATCATATTGAAAAAAGTACAAACAGAATATAAGAAAAAGTACATTGAAAACCAAATATTCTACAAAAAAACCTAAAAAATACTCTTTTTTATATTATGTTTGTATTTTGGAAAAAATAAAAAAAACGAAAAAATCGTTTAAAATTTAAGAAGGAGGAAAAAATGAGAAGGACATTTAAGAAAAAAGTTTACAAAGAAAACAAAGGTATAACCCTAATAGCGTTAGTGGTTACAATAGTACTAAATTGCTCGTGCCTCGCAATGGAACAAATGAATAAATTTGAAAAAATATAGAATCTCTTGTATAA